>NZ_JBEYXK010000091.1:0-27955 GCF_040645035.1 Streptomyces sp. NPDC046876
GGTGTCGGCCCGACCGGCACTCCCCTCCGGCCGGCCGGCGGGGCTCGGTTCCCCCGTGCCTCAGCCACGCCGGCCGGCGTCCGTGCCCCCGTTCAGGCGCCGGCGCCCGCTTCGGCCGGCTGCCGGCGCAGGCTCAGCGGCCGGATGTCCGTCCACACCCGTCCGATGTGGTCCAGGCACTCCTGGCGGGTGCCCTCCGTGCCCTCGGCGTGCCAGCCGGCCGGCAGTTCGCGGTCCGCGCGCCAGAGGGAGTACTGCTCCTCGTCGTTGTGCAGGACCCGGTAGCGGCTCTCGTCGGTGTCGCTCATCGCTTCGGTCCCTCCCGGCTTCGCCTCGTTCGTTCGCCTGCGGCCACCAGCCTGCCGCCGCGGCGCCTCCGCCCACAGGGACAAACGCGCAGAAGGACCGGCGGCCGGTGCTGCCGCTCCTTCCCTGGCGGCCCGGGGTCGCCCGGCGGCAGTGTTCCGGGCAGCCGGGCGGGAGGCGCCGCCGGCCACACCGGAAGGCCGGAGGCCGGAAGGCCGGAGGCCGGAAGGCCGGAGGCCGGAAGGCCGGAGGCCGGAAGGCCGGAGGCCGGAAGGCCGGAGGCCGGAAGGCCGGAAGGAGCTCCGCCCGTGTCGGACGACGCCGCCCGCGCCGAGCGGTCAGGTGGCCCGGACGCTCAGGGAGGCGGAGAGTTCGCAGAGGCCGGCGCGGTTGGGGCGGCCCGTCTTGGTGGTCAGGGCGGCGATGTGCTTCTCCACCGTGCGCGGGGAGATGTACAGCCGGTCCGCGATGTCCTTGTTGCCGAGCCGGTCCGCGAGGAGCTGGAAGACCTCGTACTCGCGGACCGTGACCCCCTGGGCGCGCAGCACCTCGGGGATGCGGCCGGAGCCGGTGCGGCGCTGGTGGACCGGGGCGCCCATGCGGCGCAGCTCCGCCCGGCAGGCTCCGGCGACGGCGGCCACGCCGCCCTGGTGGAAGTGCTGTTCGGCGCGGCGCAGCCAGGCCACGGGCTCGCCCCAGCCGTCCGCGTACGCCGCCTCGGCGACCAGGCGCAGGCCCAGGTGGAGGGCGGTGGCGTACGGTTCGGCGGCGCGGACGGCCTCGGCGACCGCGGCGGCGGCCTCCTCGGGGCGGCCCTCGCGGCCCAGCAGGACGGCGCCGGCGAGGTGGACGAACTGCCGGTTCCAGCGCATCCGGCCGGGCGAGGTGGCGGCGATCTCCGCGTACGCGGCCCGGCCGGCCGTGCCCGCCAGGACGTCGAGGAGCAGGCCGATCCCGTAGCGGCCGCTGAGGTAGTAGGTGCTGGGGTTGGTGTTCTCCAGCTCGGCAACGGCGTGCAGTTCCCGTACGGCGCCCTGCCGGTCCTCCTCCATCAGCGCGCAGAACGCGCGGGCAAGGCCCCGGGTCAGCGGCTCCTCCTGGGAGCCGGCCCCGTCCCACTCGGCGAAGGCGGCGAGGGCGCGGTCCATGGCGGGGCGGTCGCCGCGGTGGCCGGCGAGCGCGGCCTGCGCCATCAGGACGTAGCGGGTGGCCGGGGCCAGGCGCAGGCGCTGGACGACGGCCAGGCACTCCTCCGCGGCGGCTTGCGCCTCCGTGAAGCGCGAGCGCAGGACGGCGTCGAGGATCATGATGCCGTCGACGGTGTGGACGATGGTGGCCGAGCCGAGCCGCTGGGCCTCGGCGCGCGCGGCGAGCAGGGGGGCCGTCTCACCCTCGGTGAGCCAGTGGTTGCCGCCGATGCGGGTGAGGGCGTACATGCGCTGCAGCGGCAGCCGGTGCTGCTCGGCGGTGTGCAGGGCCGATTCGAGCAGGGCGGTGGCCTCGTCGAAATCCCGCTCGCGGGTGAGGGTGGCGAGGAGTTCCCAGGCCTGGCAGGCGACGGTGGCGAGGTTGTGGCGCTGGGCGGCCTGGAGGGCGGAGTGGGCGAGTTTCTCGGCCAGTTGGGTGCGGTCCGGGCCGGGGGTGTCGAGGGCGAGGTAGGCGGCGGTGACGTCGACCGAGGCGGTGGCGCGGTCGTCGGGGTGGCCCGCGAGCAGGGCTCTGGCCTGGGCTATCTGTCTGTTGCCGTCCTCCCAGCGGCCGACGGTGTGGGCGACCTTGGCGAGGCGGGTGTGCAGGGCGGCCAGCCGGGAGGCGCTCAGGCCGCTGCCGCCGAGGGTGTGCAGGTTCTCGGCGAAGCCGAAGGCCTGGGCGAAGTCGCCGGCTTCGGCGAGGGCGGGCAGCAGGGCCTCGAGGGCGTCGGTGCGGGCGGCGGCGTCCTTCGGGGCGGACAGCAGCCGTTCGGCGCGCCCGAGCAGGGTGACCGCCGAGCCGATCGCGCCGGCCGCGAGGGCGCGCCGCCCGGCGTCGGTGAACAGGCGGCCGGCCTCGGCGTCGTCGCCGGACTGTGCGCGCAGCCGGGCGACCAGCGGGCACCAGTCGCCGTCCAGGTCGGGGTGGAGGGCCTCGACGGCGTCGGCGGCCCGCCCGGCCATCGCGGCCCGGTTGGCGGGGGTGAGCTGGGTGAGGAGGGCCTCGGCGGTGAGGGAGTGGCGGAAGGCGTACCAGTCGGGGGCCGGTTCGTCGGGGACGACGAGCTGGGCGGCGACGCCCGCGTGCAGGTGGCTGAGCAGGCCGCGGTCGTCGATGCCGGTCATCCGCTGGAGCACGGTGAGCGGGAAGCGCCGGCCGATGACGGCGGCGGCGGAGAGCAGGGTCAGCCCCTGCGGTCCGAGCCGGTCGATGCGGCGCAGGATGCCGCGGGCGAGGGCGGTCGAGACGTCGCTGCGCAGGTCGCCGACGACGCGCCAGCCGTCGTCGCCGCGGACGAGGGCCCCGCTGCCGATCACGCCCTGGAGCAGCTCCTCCACGAGGAAGGGGCTGCCGGCGCTGTCGTCCCAGAGCCGGTCGAGGGCGGCCTGCGGGACCAGGTCGGGTTCGGTGTCGAGCTGGGCGGCGATGACGGCGCGGACCTCGGGCCGGGTGAGCGGGGCGAGCTCCAGTACGGTCCCCACGCCGCGCCGGCGGGCCGAGTCGGCCATGTCGAGCGCGTCGCAGGGCTCGGTGCGGATCGTGGCGAGGAGGACGATGTTGGTGTACTCCAGATTGTCCACGAGGTACTCGACGACCGCGAGGGTCTCGGGGTCGGCGTCGTGCAGGTCCTCCAGCAGCAGGAGCCGGCCTTCCTCCTTCCCGGTGGCGATGAGCAGCCGCAGCACCGCCTCGCCCAGGATGACCATGGAACTGCTGTCGTTCCGGTCCTCGTTGCTCCAGTCCGGGATGATCCGGCCGAGGGCAGGGCGGTACGGGCCCAGGGGCAGGTCGTCCAGTGGCGGTCCGCCGCGGAACAGCGGCATGAGCGCTTCGGTGAGTGGCCGGAAAGGCACGGTGGGACCGGTGGTGCTGCTCCGGCCGCGCAGGGTGCGCATGCCCATGCGGAAGGCGGTGCCGACGGCTTCGGTGGCGATCCGGGACTTTCCGATCCCCGCCTCGCCGACCAGGAAGACGACACCGCCGCGTCCTTCGCGCGCCTCGGTCAGGGCCTGCTGGATCTCCCGCAGTTGGGAGTCACGACCGACGATGTACCGTGCACGGGGACGCATGAGCGCAATCTAGTTCACGCGAACCGCTCGTCGGGCGGCGAAAGTTGGCCGTTTCGAACAGGGTTGATCGGCAATCGGTCACTACCACATGACGTCGGGCGCCGAGACGCTCGTGTCGATCGTGCTGAGCGTGATCACGATCCCGCTGGTGAGGACCACACCGGCCAGTGCACGGGCCCGGGCGCACGCCTTGTTCCGCCCCGACAGGGTGATCCCGCCGGCCGGGTCCTCGACCCGCTCCCCGGCGGCGGGCGCCTCGGCGGCGAACTCCTCGCCGGCGGCCGCGGACTCGGCGTTGACCTGGGGCTTCTTCATGGTGGTGAGTACCTTTCTCGATGCCTTCGCCAAAGTGGTGCCCGGTGCCGTGCGGTGCGTTCGGTCTTCGGTCGTGCTCGCGGTGGTGCCGTTCGGGTCAGGGAGCCGGCGGGGCGGCGGGTTCGAGCAGCAGGACGGAGGGTACCGACTCCGGGAAGCCGAGCCGCAGCAGGCCGTACCCGATCCCGGACAGCCCGGTCAGGAATCCGGGGGACGGGACGTGGTCGGGGGTGCCGCAGCGCCGGCCGTGGTCCTCCAGCCGGCCGAGCACCTCCCCGGCGCGGTGGCCGAGCGCGGCGGCGGCGCCGGCGTGGCCCCGCCGGGCGAGGACGCCCAGTAGCTCCAGCGGTCCCAGGGCCCCGTGGCGCAGGCTCAGGTCGGGGCATTCCGACGGGGCGCCCGCCAGGGCGGCGCACCGGTCCAGTTCGGCGGCCGGGACGGGCAGGCCGGCGGCGCCCAGGCCGTCGGCCGCGGCCAGCGCGGTGCCGGTGAGCCCCGTGTACCAGCCGAGGTCGGCGGGGCCGCGCAGGGCCGCCTCGAAGGCCGGGCGCAGCAGGGCCGCGCCGGTGCGGGCGTACACGTCGACCGGGAGGGTCGCGGCCGTGGCGGTGGCCGTGGCCGTGGCGCCCGGGAGGGCTCCCGGGGCCCGCTGCCCGGTCTCCGCCAGGGCGGCGGCGTACCGCAGCAGGGCCCAGCCGATGCCGGCGTCGCCGTGGGCGAAGCCGGGCGCCCCGGCGACGGCGACGGCGCCGTGCTCGGCGAGCCGCTTCTCGGCGCGGACCAGCAGCCGGTCGGCGAGGCGCCGGGCGGGGCCGGCCGCGTCGGCGCTCCCGTACGTACGCTGCACCGCGACGGCGGCGGCCAGGGCGCCGGCGAGGCCGTCGGCCAGCCCGTCGGGCCCCTCGGAGCCGGCGCTGTCGGCGGCGCGTTCCAACGCGGCGAGGGCGGCGGCCAGGCAGTCTCCCGCGTCTGCCGCCCCGTCCCCGAGCAGCGGTGCCAGCCGGGCCAGCGCGTAGACGATGCCGCCGAGTCCGTGCAGGGCGCCCGGCCCGACCGCGGCGCCGAGGCCGGGGTCCGCGGCCAGGGTGGAGACCAGCGCGGGCAGTGGCCGCACGGCCTGCCGGGCCAGCGCGGTGTACCGCTCGGCCCCGGTGAGGGCGCCGAGCTGGGCCAGGAACAGGGCCACCCCGCAGTAGCCCTGGGCGAGCCCGCCGCCCAACGGCAGGACGGCCCAGTGCTCGCCGGCGACCTGCTCCAGGCCGAGCCAGTTGACGCGCCCGGCGCCGTGCACGGCCCGGCCGGCGATCTCGTCGGCGATACCGCAGGCCGCGGCGAGCAGCCGCGACGGCTCGGGGACGAAGGCCGGGGCGGGCTGCCCGGCCAACGCCGAACGGGGGCCGCGAACACTGAGGTTGGCGCCCGCGACGGCGAGCGTGGCCGAGATGATCCACTCCTGGTCGTGGCGGTCCACCTCCCCCATGACGGCGATCTTGTCGCGGGCGGCGCGCAGGCTCGGCGCGGGCAGCACCTCGTCGAGGAGCGCGCCGCGGGAGGTCCGTACGGCGGTGTGCGCGGGGTGGTGGAAGAAGAGCGGCACGTCCCCGGCCCACAGGTCGGCGGTCTCGTCCTCGATCAGCCGCTGCCGGGCGGGATCGTGCGCGGACTCCGTCCACAGCACGGCGAACACCGCGTCCCGGGCCAGGGCATCGCGCAGGACGCCCGGGTGCGTGGACTCGTCCAGCAGGGTGGTATACAGGCGGGTGGAGCGGGCGATCAGCCGGCCGGGGCTGGTGGCCCAGCGGGCCAGCAGCCCTCCCTCGCCGAGGAGTTCGCCCCGGTGCGCGGCGATCGCGTCGTACCCGGCGCGGAACCCCTCCAGCAGCGCCTCCCGGTGCACGGCGGGCCCGGTGGCGGAACGGCCCTGCGGGGCGGGCCGGTTCTGGCCGGCGGGGCTCTCGACCCGGCCGCGCAGCACCCGCATCGCGTCCGTCCCGGCGGCCTCCCAGTACAGCCCGTCGCTGGGGTAGGCGCCGCCGTCGCCTCCGCCGAGCGCGGAGATGTCCATCGCGCCGTTCTCGCCGATCAGCAGGCTCGGGAGCAGGCAGGTGCGGTACACCGAGGCGGCCAGGGCGTCGGCCGCCGGGTCGGACCCGCAGGTCACTGCCGTGGGCAGGCCGGAGTGCAGCAGGGTCTCGGCGTCCACCAGGACCGGCTGGTCGCCGCCGGCGATGACGTTCTCGTAGTGCATGTCCACGCCGTCCAGCGCGTAGAGCAGGGCCAGCAGCGCGCCCTGGCGCCGGTAGAACCGGTCGAACTCGGTGGGCGTCGCGCACCAGCGGTGCTCGATGAACTCCAGCCAGCCGTACCCGTCCGCCCGCACCGACTTCGGGGTGCGCAGGCCCAGCCCCGCCACCTTGGCATTGGCCCAGCCCACCGCCCGGTCGAGCAGGGCGTGCTGGTCCAGCGGGCGGGGCTTGTACACGACGGTCGCGCCGCCGGCGAAGTGCAGCAGGGCTACGGAACGGCCGTGCTGGTGGGCGTCCCCACGGGCCAGGTCCACCCCGACGAGCGCCCCAGGATCGGCCCCGTCCAGCAGGCCGGCGACGATCCGCGGGCGGTCGGCGGCGAAGCGGTCCAGCAGCTCCGCCGTGGCCTCGGCGGCGTACGTGCAGCACTGGCCGAGGATGCGCGCCAGCACCGGGTAGCGGGTGAAGAGCTCCGCCAGCCCCTGCCGGGTGCCCAGCAGGGCGAGGAAGTCCGCGAACCGCTGCCGCGGGGTCGCGCCCGCCAGCCTGCCCGCGCTGCGGGCCCGGTGGAGCTCGCTGACCAGGGTCCGCGCCGCCCGGCGCACCAGCAGGTCGCCGAGCCGCTCCTCGAACCCGGCCCGCACGGCGGCCAGTTCCGCCCCCTCCAGCGCGGCGCCCGCGGCCACCTGCGCCCAGGCGCTCGCGACCAGCGGGCGCAGCGCGGGCAGGAACACCGCCGCCCCGTCGGCCGCGCCCGCTGCCGCGCCCGTCCCCGCCCCGGCCGCCGTGTCGGGACCGCCGTCCGGCGACCCCGCCCCCGTACCGGCCCCAGCCCTCGTACCGATACCGGCCCTCGCACCGATACCGGCCCTCGCACCGACACCGGCCCCCGCACCGGTACCGGCCCCCGCCCCCGCACCGATACCGGCCCCCGCACCGGTACCGGTCCCCGCCCCGCTGTCGGGGGCCGCGGCCACCACCTGCTCCACGTACCGCGCCCAGTCGGGCTTGGCGCTGCGCGCGGCCAGCCGGCCCGGCGCCTCCGCCGCGAGGGCGTGCGCCGCGGCCTGCCCCGTGCGCAGGCCCGCCAGCCGGGCCGCGAAGCCCTCGGCGTCCCCCAGGTCCCAGGCCGCCGGCCGGGGGTGGGAGGTGCCGGCCGGGGCGGGGGCCGGGGCCCCCGGGGCGGCGAGCCGCTCCCGCAGGTTCAGGGCCCGGGCCCACCAGCTGGGGGCCAGGCCCCCGACCCGGTCGTCTACGGCGGTGGCGGCAGTGTCGGTCACGAGGAGAAACCTCGCAGAGGGCCGGCGGCCCGCGCATGGGGGCCGTTCCCCCATATTCCGCGGAACCGTCCCCGCACACCCCCGCTCCCCGGCCCCTCCCGGCCGGGAAGGCGGTCCGCAGGGGGCGGGAACGCCGTACACCGGACACCCGCCCGATCGCCTGCGGGCGTGCTGCGACCCGGCGGCCGACAGGCCCGTCTTCACACGATCCGCGCGCAGGACGCCGCACCTTCACAAATGTGGGGGCCGCGGCCCGATGCCGCACCGGCCGGGGCGCCCGCAGCCTGTGTGCAGTGAGCCCCTTTCCGCCCGTCCGGCACCCCGGCCGGCGGATGATCAACGGAGGACCTGGTGGGAGAACCCGTCCCTGTCGACGTCGTCGCGTTCGACCCCGTGCTGGAAGCCGGAACCAAGAGCACCCTGTTCGCCTGCCCGGAGCTGTGCCCGACGGCCCCCGGCGGCGCACCGCGCGTCGTGGTCATGACCGTGGACCAGGTCGGCCGTCCGGAGCTCGACGTGCTGGGCACCGTCCGCGACACCCCGGCACGGCCGGACGTGGTCCTGGTCGCAGGCGAGTTGGCCCCCGACGCCGCGCTGCACGCCATAGCCGCCGGCGCCCGCGGGCTGCTGCGCCGCCGCGAGGCGGACGCCCCGGGCCTCGCCCGCGCCGTCCTGGCCGCCTCGCGCGGCGACTGCACCCTGCCCCCGGACCTGCTGGACCGGCTGCTGGAGCGCTCCGCGGCCGGGGCGGGCGCGGGCGGCGGCGCCGACGACCGCGCGGCGGGCCGGGCGGACGCGGGCAGACCCGCGGCGCACGGCGGCCTGAGCGAGCGCGAGCGCAGCGTGTTGCGCCTGGTCGCGGACGGCCACGAGACCAACGAGATCGCCAAGCAGCTGTGCTATTCCCCGCGCACCGTGACCAGCGTCGTGCACGACATCACCCAGCGCTTCCGCCTGCGCAACCGCGCCCACGCGGTCGCCTACGCCCTGCGGGTGGGCCTGCTGTGACCGCCGTCGCCGAACTCCCGTGCACGGGCGCGCCCACAGGTGCGCCGGCCGGGGATCTGCCGGTCCCGCCGTACTCCGCCGGCGACGGCATGATGCCGTACCCGGTCCTGGTCCGTCTGCTCGGGGCCGTCACCGCCGCCCGCGGATTCGCGGCCTCCCCGGCCCGGGCAGCCGCTCCGGCCGCCGCCGCGGCGGACGCCCCGCGGCTGACGGCCCGCCAGACCGCCGTCCTCGCCCTGATGGCGGAGGGGCACGGCAACACGGCGATCGCCCGCACCCTCGCCTGTTCCGAACACACCGTCAAGAACGTGATCTACGAGCTGATGGGCCGGCTCCAGGCCCGCAACCGCGCCCACGCGGTCGCGTGCGCCGTGCGTCACAGCTTGATCTGAAGTTGACGCGAAGCGCTGCCCGGCCGCAACTGCCAGGTGTACGGTCGTCGTCTCCGGCGAGGGGGCCGGAGAGCCTTTGGGACGGGGGCTGAGCTGTAGATGAGCGGTGGGTTTCGCTATCGGGTGGAGCGGGTCGCACTGGCCCTGATGGCCACATCGGGCGTGGTGGTGCTCCTCGCCGACCTCTTCGGGTGGCTCGACGCACTGGCGCCGGGCGGCGCACTGCCGAAGGTCACCCTGCTGATCCTGAGCACGGTCACGATCTTCCTGCTGCTGGAGATCGACCGACTGCGCAAACTCGACGACGTACAGGAACGCGTCGAGGCCCTGGACGGCAGCGTGCAAGCGCAGGTGGCGCTCCTCGGCTCCGGTATCCGGGCGCAGGTCACGGACATGGACGCGCACATGCAGGCGCACCTGTCCAAGCTCGACATCGACGCGATGTCGCAGCGCCTGAAGGAGCAGCACTACGGCGGCGTGGTCAGGGTGCACCGGCGTTTCCCGGAGGAGGAGTTCATCGGGTACGTGGAGGACGCCGGCCAGGAGGTGGCCGTCCTGCAGACCTGGATCCCGAACCTGCGCCATCTCGAGGAGGCCCTCGTCAAGGCCCTCGTGGCGCAGCAGGTGCCGGTACGGATCCTGCTGCTGGACCCGTCGTCGCCGGTGGCCGGCTTACGCAACGAGGCGCTCAAGGACGTCCTCGACCCCGCCCTGGCGGAGGACGTCAAGGCCAGGGTGGAGGGCTGTCTCGCCGGACTCGCCAGGATCCACCGGCGCCTTGCGCCGGGGGCGCACCCGCGGCTCCAGGTGAAGGTCTACAACTCCCTGCCCTCCATCGCCGTGTTCAAGGCGGACGAACGCTACCTCGTCAGTTCGTTCCTGCACGGCCAGCTCGCCGTCGACTCCACGCAGATAGAGGTGGACGGCTCGCACACCCTGATGGGCCGCGAAGTGCAGGAGGAGTTCGACACACTGTGGAGCATCGGTGTCGACGTGGACCTGCCCGACTGGCGCGCGTCGCTCGACAACAACCGCAGATGATCGGAACGGACGGAAGGGCACGGGTACGGCTCATGCACGCACTGGACGATTTCGAGGACTCGCTGATCGAGCGCTTCAAGGAGCACCCGGTCCTGGCGAACGTCGCACAGCTCCCGGACGAGGACTTCGCCGCTCTGCTGCTCCAACGGCGCTTCGTGTCCCTCGCGTTCACCCCGTCCTACGATCTGGCGATCGACCTGCTGCGTGACGAGGCCGGGCTGCGCATCGCGCGGGTGATCCTGCGCGAGGAGTACCCGGACGGCCACGGGCACACCCCGTCCCACCGCGAGGACATGGTGCAGGACCTGTTCCGGCTGGGCGTCACCCGCGAGGCACTGGTGGCGTCGAGACCGACGGCGGAGACGAAGCGGGCCATCGGCGAGGCGTTCGACCTGATCGCGGAGGCGGGCGGCCACGACGACGCGGACCTGCGGCTGCTGACGATCCTGCGGTTCTGGGGTGAGGTGCTGGTGTCGGTCGAGTACGAGAAGCTGTGGGAGCGGATGGCCCCGCTGCTGACGGACGACGGCGGCCGCAACCGCTCCCGCTTCTACCACCCGCACCTCGTCCACGACGCCAAGACGCACTCCCTGGCCACGGTGTCCCTGCTGTCGGGCAGCCACTCGGACCGCCTGGCGACCCGGGTGACCGAGCTCCTGGCCCGCGAGGGCTCCTCCGACTGCTTCCGCGAGGCGGAGGAGCGCGCCCTGGACCTGAAGCTGGCCTTCTACGATCAGTTCCTGCCGGCCCTGGACCGCATCGCGGTCTGAGCAGTCCGGAAGGGGCCCTCGCCCGGCTCGGCCGAGGAGATCAGCCGGTCCAGCAGGGACACCAGGACGTCGCGGACGTCGGCGCGTTCGCGGGCGTCGAGCATCAGGACCGGGGTGTCCGGGTCGCGCAGGTGCAGGGCCTGCGCGATCTCCTCGGCCGTGTACTGCTGCTCGCCGTGGAAGCAGTTCGCGCCGATCACGAAGGGCAGGCCGCGGCTCTCGAAGAAGTCGACGGCGGGGAAGCTGCGGTCCAGCCGCCGGGTGTCGACGAGCACGACCGCGCCCAAGGCCCCGTTCAGCAGGTCGTCCCACATGAACCAGAACCGCTCCTGGCCCGGCGTGCCGAACAGGTACAGCACCACCCCGGCGTCGGTGAGGGTGAGGCGGCCGAAGTCCATCGCCACGGTGGTGACGGCCTTGGACTCGATCCCGTCGAGGTCGTCGACGCCCACGCCCGCCGCCGTGAGCCGCTCCTCCGTGCGCAGCGGCTCGATCTCGGAGATCGTCTCGACCATGGTGGTCTTGCCGACTCCGAATCCCCCGGCGATGAGGATCTTGACGGGGGCCGCCTGGGGGGCGGGGGTCTCATATCCGGGCAAGGTTGTCCCTGATTCTCCTGAGCAGGTGGACATTGGTGGTCTCGGCGCCCTCCAGGGGCGGCCGGTGGTGGATCAGCCCGCGGTCCGCGAGCTCGCCGAGGAGCAGCGTCATCGGGGTGAGCCGGATGTGCATGCGCGCGGCGAGCTCGGCGACCGCCCGCCCGTCCGGCGCCGGACACAGGGCGAGGACGGTCCGCCACTCGGTGGGCAGGCCGCTGTCGGCGTCCGGGTCGACCGCCGCGGTGATCGTGGTGTCCATGGTCAAGGCGGTGCACGGCGCGGCGGTCCGGCCGTCGGTGAGGGCGTACAGCCGCGTCCGGCGCGGGGACCGGGGCCGGGGCGGCGGCTGTACCGGCTCCTCGGCCTCCTGCGGCGGCTGCCCCGGCTGCGGCTGCGGCTCGTCGTCGGGCATTACGAGGCGGACGACTGGCCGCGCTCGGGGGTGCCCAGCCACTCGCCGAGCGCCTGGGCGGTCCGTACGGCCTCGCCGCCCAGCTCTCCGAGGCGGGCCTTGCGGGAGGTCACCACGATGAGCGTGCTGCCCTCCCCGCACGCGACGATGCAGAGGTACCGGTCGTCCGTCTCGACCAGCTGGCGGATGACCTGTCCGCCCTCGACCTCCCGCGATATCGCCTTCATCGTGGCCGCGACCCCGGAGGCCGCGGCGGCCATGCGCTCGGCCCGGTCCCGGTCGAGCAGGTAGGAGCTGAGCCCGATGCCGTCGTTGGACAGGAGCACGGCTCCCTCGATGCCGGCGATCCTGCTCAGGTTGTTGTCCAGGACGCTGTAGATCATGTCGTTGTTCGTCGTCATGGCTGATCCCGTCGGAGCTCTTCTTCCACTGTCTGGGTCCCCTGTTCGTAGTCCGTCCAGGCGTCGGCGACCTCTTCCGGGGTCGCGTCGTCCTGGCCGGGGCCGGGCTCCGGCGTCCGCGGTCCGCGGAGCCGTTCGGTCATGTGCGTCTGCGGGACGCGCTGGGGCAGGCCGGGGCGGGCGGCGCCGTCCCGGGGCTCGGTGGCGGTCCCGGTCCGGGTCTCGGTCCGGGTCCCGCGTACGGAGCGGAGGGCAGGCGGGTGCTCGCCGTCCGGGGCCGGCTCCGGCGTGCGACGGCTCGGCAGCCCGGGGGCGGCGGGCGGCGCGGGGGCGGGCTCCCGGTCGGGCTCCGGCTCGGGTTCGGGTTCGGGCTCCCGGTCGCGCTCTGGCACGGGCTCCTGCTCGGGCGCCGGCTCCGGCTTCCGCTCGGGCTCCTCGGCGCGCGGTGCGGGCAGGGGGGACCGTACCGAGGGCGGTGCCGGCTCGGGCTCCCGTACGTGCTCTCCCGCGTCCGCCAGCAGCTTCCCCGGCAGGATCACCACCGCCGAGGTGCCCCCGTACACCGAGCGGCGCAGCGTGACCGTGGCCCCGAGCTGGTCGGCGAGGTGGCCTACCACGAAGAGGCCGAGGCGGTGCGCGTTCTCGGCGAGGACGGAGTACGGCGGGGCGGTGTGCAGGCGCCGGTTCATCTCCTCGTAGCGCTCGGCGCTCACCCGCGGCCCGCGGTCCTCGACCTCGACCGACAGCCCGTCGGCGACCAGTTCGGCGCGGATGACCACCTTCGAGCGCGGCGGGGAGAACCGGGTGGCGTTGTCCAGCAGCTCCGCGAGGAGGTGGCTGATCGCGCTGACGACCTGCGGTTCCACGCTGGCCTCGTCCAGGGACTGCCGCTCGATCCGGCGGAAGTCCTCGACCTCCGCGGCGGCCTCGCGCAGCAGGTCGGCGATGCGCATGGGCTCGGTGTGCGGGTCGGGGATCTCGCCGCCCGAGAGGATGAGCAGGTTCTCGACCTGCCGGCGCATGCCGACCGTCAGCTGGTCGGAGCGCATCAGCTGGGCGAGGAGCGCCTCGTGGTGGCCGAAGGCGTCCTGGATGTCCTCGGTGAGGCTCAGCTGGCGGCTGACCAGGTTCCCGGTGCGCGAGGCGATGCCGGAGGCGAACATGCCGAAGCCGTGGCGTTCGGCCGCGAGTCGGCGGTGGCCGTCGACGGACACCGCGACGACCCGGGCGAAGGCGTCGTTGATCCGCCCGACCTCGTCCCGGATGCCGCGGACGGCGGGCAGGGCTTCCTCGTCGATGCTCTGGCCGCGGTGGAGGCGGGCCACGATGTCCGGCAGCGTGCGCTCGGCGACGGCCACCGTGCGCCGGTGCAGGCCGTTCAGGCGGCGCAGCACCGAACGCGTCATGAGGACGACGGCGGCCACGACCAGCAGCAGGGTGGCGGCGCTCGTGCCGACCAGCCAGGCGACGTCGGTCTGGAGCTGGTCCGCCTTGGCCGCGCTGCGGGCGAGGACGCCGCGGGCGCGGTCGATGTTGAGGGTGGCCATCTGCACGGAGAAGTTGTCGTGCGCGGCCCGCCAGCCGCCGATGTCGGCGGGCAGCCTGATGCCGTTCTCGGTGTCCTTGTGCTGGGAGATGACCGCGTTCTCGATGCGGGTCTTGGTCTGCCAGTCGGGCGAGGCGGTGATGCGTTCGTAGAACGTCCGGTCGCCGTCGGGCAGGTACGGCACGACCCAGGCCTCGTACAGGTAGCGGTGGGCCCCGACGGCGCCGGTGAACTGGTCGAAGCCGGCGGTGCTCAGCTCCCTGGACGGGCCGGCCAGGGCCAGGAGGGTGTCCTCGCGCGCCAGCATCTCGGAGGCGGAAAGCATGGAGACAACGGGGCGGCTCGCCTCGGTGAGCTCGGCGTCCTCCGCGTGGCTGAATTCCTGCTGGTACACCCGGATGATCTCGCTGATCACCGCGGTGTAGTAGCCGATCGTGCCGTCGGGGGTGCCGGTGCGGGCGTCCGTGCGCTCGCGGTAGCCGGTCAGGTCGGCCAGGCGCCGGGTCACCCCGCCGAGGGAGTCGGCCGAGGCCGGATCGACGACAAGGGCGCGGAATTCGGCCGCGGCGCGGTCCGTGGCCGGCCGGCGGCCCCTCAGCTCCTCCTCGGAGCCGGGGGTACCGGCCCAGCGGGCGGCCGTCGCCGTCCGCTCGGCCTGGAGGTCGACCAAGAGGGTGTACAGCGGGGTGCCGATCCGCTCGCTGGCGGCCACGTCGGCGCGCAGGCGGGCCGACTGCGCCAGCAGCCGTTCGGCGGTCAGGGCGCTCTGGGCGCCCATCGCGACGGTGGGGACGACCGCCAGCCAGATGAGCAGCGTCCGCAGGCGCACGGTCCGCCGCCGGCTCGGGGGCGGCGCCGGGGCGCCTTCGGGTTCGGTGGCAGACATCGGTCCTCGGGGCGGCGGGGGACGGACGGGCGACAAAACGGGAGGGAAAGACGGCCAACGGAGGGCGCGCGCCGATCATATCCAGCCAAGACAAAGAAACGGATAGTCAGATTCCGTGCCCCTTGGGCGCTATGTGAACCCCTGGGCACTATGGGTGCACGAGTTGTTGCCAACCGGAGTCCGAATCGGTATCCGAGGGGTGTGCTCGCGGTGTCGGCGTGGTGTCGTGGTGTCCCGCCCGGATCCGCGCCGCGGCGCCCTACGGTCTACCCATGAGCGAGATTGTGGTGGTGTACGAGCTCGACCAGCCCGCCGCGGCGCACACCCCGGGGCGCACCCTGCGCGTGCACGCGGCCCCCGCCTCCCCGGGCCTGCCGTCCGCCCCCGGCCCGCGGACCTACTGCGGCCGGGACACCTTCGCCATGGCGCCGGCCCCGCGGCAGGCCGCCGGGGAGCCCGGATCCCCGTGGTACGCCCCGGAGTCCGAGGACCTGGTCTGCGCCTCCTGCGACGCCGCCGTCGGAAACGACTGAGGGCGCCCGGGCCGGCCCCTGCGGGCCGGTCCCGGACGCCCTCACCGGCGTCGTGACCCGGTGGCGTCCGGCGTGGTCAGACGAGGTCGAACCGGTCGAGGTTCGACACCTTGACCCACGCCGCGACGAAGTCCGTCACGAACTTCTCCTTGGCGTCGTCGCTCGCGTACACCTCGGCCAGTGCGCGCAGCTCGGAGTTGGAGCCGAAGACGAGGTCGGCGCGGCTGCCCGTCCACTTGACCTCGCCGGTGGCGGTGTCGCGGCCCTCGAAGGTGTGCGCGTCCTGGGAGGTCGCGGTCCACGTGGTGCCGAGGTCGAGCAGGTTGACGAAGAAGTCGTTCGTCAGCCGCCCGGGGGTCTCGGTGAGGACGCCGAGCTGCGAGCCCTGGTACGTGGCGCCGAGCACGCGCAGGCCGCCGACCAGCACGGTGAGCTCGGGGGCGCTCAGGGTCAGCAGGTTCGCCTTGTCCACCAGCAGGTACTCGGCGGGCAGGCGCTGGCCCTTGCCGACGTAGTTGCGGAAGCCGTCGGCGCGCGGCTCCAGCGCGGCGAAGGACTCCACGTCCGTCTGCTCCTGGGAGGCGTCCACGCGGCCCGGGGTGAACGCCACCTCGACGTCGTGGCCGGCGTCCTTGGCGGCCTTCTCGACGGCCGCCACGCCCGCGAGGACGACGAGGTCGGCGATCGAGACCTGCTTGCCGCCGCTCTGGGCGGAGTTGAACGCCTCCTGAATGCCCGTCAGGGTGCGCAGCACGCGGGCGAGCTGGTCGGGCTCGTTCACCTCCCAGCCGATCTGCGGCTGCAGGCGGATGCGGCCGCCGTTGGCGCCGCCGCGCTTGTCGCTGCCGCGGAAGGAGGACAGTGCCGCCCAGGAGGTGGAGACGAGCTCGGCCACCGTCAGGCCGGAGCCGAGGATCTGCTCCTTGAGGGCGGCGACGTCGGCCGCGTCCACGAGCTCACCGGTGCGCTGCGGCAGCGGGTCCTGCCACGCCAGCTCCTCGGAGGGGACCTCCGGGCCGAGGTAGCGCACGATCGGGCCCATGTCACGGTGGGTCAGCTTGTACCAGGCGCGGGCGAACGCGTCGGCGAACTGCTCCGGGTGCTCCAGGAAGCGCCGCGAGATCTGCTCGTACGCCGGGTCGAAGCGCAGCGCCAGGTCGGTGGTGAGCATGGTGGGGAGGTGCTTCTTCGACGCGTCGTAGGCGTCGGGTATGACCGCCTCGGCGTCCTTGGCCACCCACTGGTGGGCGCCGGCCGGGCTGGAGCTGAGCTCGTACTCGTAGCCGAAGAGGTTCTCGAAGAAGTTGTTGCTCCACCGGGTCGGCGTGGTGGTCCAGGTGACCTCGAGGCCGGAGGTGATCGCGTCGGCGCCCTTGCCGGAGCCGTACGAGCTCTGCCAGCCGAGGCCCTGGGCCTCCAGCGGGGCCGCCTCGGGGTCGGCGCCCACGTGGTCGGCGGGGCCGGCGCCGTGGGTCTTGCCGAAGGTGTGGCCGCCGGCGATGAGGGCGACGGTCTCCTCGTCGTTCATCGCCATCCGGCGGAAGGTCTCGCGGATGTCGCGGGCCGCGGCGATCGGGTCCGGGTTGCCGTTCGGGCCCTCGGGGTTGACGTAGATGAGGCCCATCTGGACGGCGCCGAGCGGGTCTTCGAGCTCGCGGTCGCCGGAGTAGCGCTCGTCGGCGAGCCAGGTGGTCTCGGGGCCCCAGTAGACGTCCTCGTCCGGCTCCCAGACGTCGGCGCGGCCGCCGGCAAAGCCGAAGGTCTCGAAGCCCATGGACTCCAGCGCGACGTTGCCGGCGAGGATCATGAGGTCGGCCCAGGAGATGGCCTGGCCGTACTTCTTCTTGACCGGCCACAGCAGGCGGCGGGCCTTGTCGAGGTTGGCGTTGTCCGGCCAGCTGTTCAGCGGCGCGAAGCGCTGCTGGCCGGCGCCGGCGCCGCCGCGGCCGTCGGAGATCCGGTAGGTGCCGGCGCTGTGCCAGGCCATGCGGACCATGAACGGGCCGTAGTGGCCGAAGTCGGCGGGCCACCAGTCCTGGGAGGTGGTCAGCACCTGCGCGATGTCCCGCTTGACGGCCGGGAGGTCGAGGGTGGCGAACGCCTCGGCGTAGTCGAACCCCTCGCCGAGCGGGTTGGCCACGGCGGGGTTCTTGGCGAGGATCTTCAGGTTGAGCCGCTCCGGCCACCACTGGCGGTTCCCGCCGCCCTGGGTCGGGTGCGCGGCGCGGCCGTGCGCCACCGGGCAGCCGCCTGCGCCCTCCGCCGACGCGTCTCCCACGGTTGCATCCTGCTTCTCAGACATGGACGTCCTTCCGAACTAAGCGGATCACGGATCTCAAGAGCTGAGGGCGGTGGTGGTGCGGTACCTGCACGGGGCCGGACACGGGATCGGGGACGCCTTCCGCCGCAACGGGTCGGCTCCGCCGGCGGAAACCGGTCCCGAGACCCCCCATGTGCTCCCCTGCCGTCCTCTGTGTCTTGGCTACCACCGGATCCGATCCTACGATCGACATAGTCCAAGTCAATACAATAACCAGGCAAGCTCTGACTCATTCATCGGACGATGCGACGGTAAGGCTGGTGGGGCATGGGTGACCTGCTGGAACGGCTGCGGGTACGCGGCTGGCGGATGACGGCCCAGCGCAGGGTCGTCGCCGAGGTGCTGAGCGGCGACCACGTCCACCTCACCGCGGAGGAGGTGCTCGCCCGGGCCTCCGCCCGGCTGCCGGAGATCTCCCGGGCGACGGTGTACAACACCCTCGGCGAGCTGGTCGCGCTCGGCGAGGTCGCCGAGGTCACCACCGCCGGCCGCGCCAAGCGCTACGACCCCAACGCCGACCGCCCCCACCACCACCTGGTCTGCTCGGCGTGCGGCACCATCCGCGACGTCCACCCGACGGGCGACCCCCTGACCGCCCTCCCACCCTCCGAACGCCACGGCTACACCCTCGCGGAAGCCGCCATCACCTACCGGGGCCTCTGCCCGACTTGCACCGCCCGCGCCTGACGGCAACACGCACACGGGGCCCGCCCCGGCGCAATGCCGGTGCGGGCCCCGTACGGCCGCGCGCGTGCGTACGCTTCCCGCGCGCCCGTCTCACACGGCGTGGACATGCACGTCCGGCGGGTTGAGCACCGCCAGGTACGCCGCGATGTCCTCCGGATCGCTGGTGAAGATCACTGCACTCCCGTGCTTGGCCGCGGCCAGGGCAACCCAGGCGTCCACCGCGTCCGGCCGCTTCTTCGGCGGGAGGGCAGCCAGGCCCAGCGCGGTCCCGACCCGGCGCCAGTCAGTGAGGTCCGGTCCCGTCGCGCACGCGATGCACTCCGGCCGGCCGGCCTTGGTCTCGCGCATCGGCGAAGCCGACCCTCGCGCCTGCGGCACCGTGCAGTCGCCGAGGACTCCGGCCAGCGCGTGCACCTGCCTCGGGTTCGGGCGCCACACCTGCGCGAGCACCGGCCCGAGGACGAGCGCCCGGTGCGGCGCCGCCCTCAGTCCCTCGTGCAGGTGGACCGCCTTCGCCTTGCGGTCGGCGAGGGCGATGAGCATCCCGGTGTCGTAGACGGGGACCCGTGTGCTCACGCGGCCGCGCCCGGCCGCGCACCCTGCCGGTCGGCTCCGTAGACGAGGCCGAGCGCGGACTCGACCTCCCGCCGCTCCTGCTCCGTCAGCTCCCCGGCCGCCGCCTCCGGCTCCGGTGCGACACCGGCCGCCTCCGCCTCGGCAGCCGCAATCAGAGCGTCCACTCCCGCGAACTGCTCCTCTATGGCCTCGGTCTCGGCCATCTGCTGTGTCGCGGCGTGCACGAGGTACGCCGAGACGTCCAGGCCGGCACGCTCCGCATGCCGTCTGATGCGTTCCGCCTGCTCCTGCTCAAGGCTGATGCTGATCCTGGTCTTCGCCACACCCAGAGCGTATGACGCGTATGACGCGCGGCCAAGCGCCGCACCCTCGACCGCCGGCGGGCGGCGGTCCTCACTCCTCGTCGGGGGTGAGGCGCAGGGAGATCGAGTTGATGCAGTAGCGCTGGTCCGTGGGGGTCGGGTAGCCCTCGCCCTCGAAGACGTGGCCCAGGTGGGAGCCGCAGCGCGCGCAGAGGACCTCGGTGCGGACCATGCCGTGCGAGGTGTCCGCGCGCAGTTCGACCGCGTCGGAGTCCTTCGGGTCGTAGAAGGACGGCCAGCCGCAGTGCGAGTCGAACTTCTCGGTGGAGCGGAAGAGCTCGGCGCCGCAGGCGCGGCAGCTGTAGACGCCGGGCGTCTTGGTGTCGGTGTACTCACCGCGGAACGCCGGTTCGGTGCCCGCGAGGCGCAGCACCTGGTACTCGGACGGGGTCAGCTCCGCCTGCCACTGCTCGTCCGGCTTCTCGACCTCGTACGCCATGACTCTCCCGCTCCCTCGTGTTCGCGTCCCCCGGGCCGTCAGCCCGCCAGGCGGGCCAGGATCGCCGGACCCAGGTCCGTGACGTCTCCCGCGCCCATGGTGAGAACGAGATCGCCGGGCTTGGCCATTCCCGCGATCACGTCGGCGACGGATTCCTTGTCGTGCTCGGCGGTGACGTCGGCGCCCGCGGCGCGCGCGGCGGTGATGATGATCTCGCTGGTGACGCCCGGGATCGGGTCCTCGCGGGCCGGGTAGATGTCCAGGACCACGGCGGAGTCGGCCAGGGCCAGGGCCTGGCCCATCTCCTTGCCCAGCTCCTGGGTGCGGGAGAACAGGTGCGGCTGGAAGACGACCAGGATCCGGGAGTCGCCGGCCGCGCCGCGGATGGCCTCCAGGTCGGCGGTCATCTCGGTGGGGTGGTGGGCGTAGGAGTCGATGACCTGCACGCCCGCGACCTCGCCCTTGAGCTGGAGGCGGCGCTTGACCCCGGTGTACTTGCCGATCGCGGCGGCCAGGTCCTCGGCGGGGATGCCGAGGGCGACGCCGGCGGCGAGGGCGGCGACGGCGTTGTGGGCGTAGTGGCGGCCGGGCACGGACACGGTGAAGGTGATGGTGCGGCCGTCCAGGGCGACGGTGACCTCGCTGGTCAGACCGCGCGGGATGATCTTCTCGATCCGGACGTCGGCGTCGGCCTCCTCGCCGTACGTGACGACGTTGAGGCCCTCGGTGCCGCGGACCCGGCCGGCGATCTCGGCCGCTCCGGCCTGGCCGTGGGCGACGACCAGGGTGCCGCCGGGCACGATCCGGCCGACGAAGGTCTCGAAGGACTCGTAGATCTCCTCCATCGACGCGTAGTTCGCGTGGTGGTCGAGCTCCGCGTTGAGGATGATCGCGACCTGCGGGGCGTACTTGTGGAAGCTGCGGTCGCTCTCGTCCGCCTCCGCGACGAAGATGTCGCCGGCGCCGTGGTGGGCGTTGGAGCCCGGGGCGTCCAGGTCGCCGCCGATGGCGTACGAGGGGTCCAGGCCCAAGGCGGAGAGGGACACCGCCAGCATCGAGGTGGTGGTGGTCTTGCCGTGGGTGCCGGCCACCGCGATCGGGCGCAGGTCCTCCATGAGGGCGGCGAGGGCGTCGGAGCGGTGCACGACGGGCACGCCGAGCTCGGCGGCGCGGGCCAGCTCGGGGTTGTCGGCGCGGATGGCGCTGGAGACGACCACGCAGGTGGCGTCGTCGGCGAGGTGTCCGGCCGCGTGCCCGATGTGGACCGTGGCGCCGTGGGCGCGCAGGGCCCCGGCGGTCTCGGAGTCGCGGGCGTCGCTGCCGGCCACGGCGGCGCCGCGCTGGGCGAGGATCTTCGCGATGCCGGACATCCCGGCGCCGCCGATGCCGATGAAGTGCGGGCGTTCCATGGCGTTCGGCAGGCCGGACGGCGGCGTCATACGGATGCTCCCCAAGGTGCGGGTCGGTTGCGCCGGACGTCCCGGCGGGTGGGTGTCGGGACGGCTCGGCGAAAGTGTCGGACGCCAGCCTATTCGTTGTGGGCGAAGAGCTTGAGCACCGGAACCCCGACCTTGTGCCGCGCGCGGGAGGCCCAGTCCCGGTGGAAGAACTCCTCCACGAAGTGCGGGGCGGTCAAGACGATCACCTCATCGGCGGACGAGGTGTCGACGATCTCCTTGAGCTTGTCCAGCGGGTGGTCCTCGACGATCTGCCCGGTGGCCTGGGCGCCCTTGCGGCGCAAGGACTCCAGGGAGTGGGCCAGGGCCTGCTCGGCGGGGCCGCGGGCGGCGTCGCCCTCCGGTACGTCGGCCTCGCGCAGGGCCTCGGGCAGCTCGCCGAGGGCGACGTCGTCGATGGCGCGCAGCAGCCGGTCCTGGTCGCCCCGGGGCTGCATGAGCACGATGAAGGAGACCGGGTCGTCCCCGTGCAGGGTGGTGACGAAGTCCACGTCGACGGCGGTCAGCGGCTGCTCGATCATCAAAACGCTCGTGAACACGGACGCCCTCTCCTTCATGGGCCGCGGCCGGGCGGCCGGCCCCTGCGGAAACCATCCTGCCCCGCTCTCCCACGGGGCCTGCGCAGATATATGTGCCCACCGGACGCTAAGCGGAACGAGAAATTCCGCCCCTTGTCAGATCCGACGGTAGCTCGTGAAGAGGAACCCGGCCTCCTCCAGTACCGAGGCGGGCGCCAGCCGGTGCGGCACGGCGACCGCGGGCCCGCCGGAGATGCGCTGGGCGCCTCCGGCAGTGAGCATCGGCGAGATCGTCAGACACAGCTCGTCCAGCACGTCGGCGGCCACGAACTGGCCCAGCAGCCGGGGCCCGCCCTCGGTCAGCTGCCGACGCAGCCCGCGGTCGGCGAGCTCCCGGACCGCCCGGGCCGGGTCCACGGCGGCCCCGTCTCCCGCGATCACCACCTCGGCCCCGGCCTGTACGGCCTCGGCCACCCGGTCGGAGGGGGCGCCCGCGCCGGTGACCACCAGCGTCGGCACCAGGGGGGAGGTGAACAGGGGCAGGGAGAAGTCCAGGTCCAGGCTGGCGGTGACCACCGCGATGACCGGGGCGGGGCCCTGTCCGGCGGCCGCGCGCCGGGCCGCGAAGGCCTCGCGGGCGCGGGCCGGGCGGTAGCCCTCCTGGCGAACCGTTTCGGCTCCGGCGATCACCACATCGGCCAGCGCCCGCAGGGTGCCGAAGATCCGCATGTCGGTTTCGCCCGAGATGGGCTGCGAGCGGCCGTCGTGCTGGGCCGCGCCGTCGAGGGTGGAGACCATGTTGGCGCGCAGCCAGTGGCCGTCCGGGGCGAGGGCGGGGTACGCGTACGCCTCCGCCAGCTCGTCCAGGGACCACTCGCGGTCGGCGGTGGCCTCCGTACGGGCCGCCGGGGCCGGGAGCTGCGCCCGGTCCTCGGGGAGGGATGTCTGATCGGTCACAGGGAACAGCCGTCGCATCGGTGAAGTGTGCCACGGCCCGTAGAGTTAAGAGCTGTGTCAACATCACTCTCGACCTCCGGTTCCACCTACGGGCGACCCCCGATAGCCGACGCCGGCCCGCAGGCCCTGTGCGCCCGCGAGCCGCGGGTGCCCGCCGAACGGCTGGTGGCCGAGATGGTCCCGCCGCCGCGTTTCGACTCGGTGCGCTTCGACACGTACAACCCGGACCCGACCCAGCCGAGCCAGGCCGAGGCCGTCTCCGTGCTGAGCGGCTTCGCCGCCGGGCTCGGCGGCGCGCACGCCAGCGGCTCCGGCAAGCGGCGCTGGTTCGCCCGCAAGCCGGCCGCCCCCGCCGCCCCGCGCGGCATCTACCTCGACGGCGGCTACGGCGTCGGCAAGACCCACCTGCTGGCCTCCCTGTGGCACGCCACCCCGGCCGAGCCCGCGCTGAAGGCCTTCGGCACCTTCGTGGAGCTGACCAACCTGGTCGGCGCCCTCGGCTTCCAGCAGACCGTGCAGACCCTGGGCGGGCACCGGCTCCTGTGCATCGACGAATTCGAGCTGGACGACCCGGGCGACACCGTGCTGGTGTCCTCGCTGCTCGGCAAGCTGGTCGACCAGGGCGTGGCGCTGGCCGCCACCTCCAACACGCTGCCCGGCAAGCTCGGCGAGGGCCGCTTCGCCGCCGTGGACTTCCTGCGGGAGATCCAGGGGCTGTCCGCGCACTTCCGGCCGCTGCGCATCGACGGCCAGGACTACCGCCACCGCGGGCTGCCGGAGGCCCCGGCGCCGTTCTCCGACGAGCAGGTGGCGAAGGCCGCGTACGCGACCGAGGGCGCCAGCCTCGACGACTTCCCCGGGCTGCTGGAGCACCTGGCCCGGGTGCACCCCAGCCGGTACGGGGCCCTCACCGAGGGGATCACCGCGGTGTGCCTCACCGACGTGGTCCCGGTCCCGGACCAGTCGACGGCGCTGCGGCTCGTGGTGCTGGCCGACCGGCTGTACGACCGGGAGATACCGGTGCTCGCGTCGGGCGTCCCGTTCGACCGGCTGTTCAGTGACGACATGCTGAACGGCGGGTACCGCAAGAAGTACTTCCGCGCCATATCGCGGCTCACCGCGCTGGCACGCGACGCGAAACCCCTGGTGTCCCAGTAGGTTTGGGGTCGAACTTCCGCGAACTTCTGCGAGCTTCTGCGAAGGGACACCACAGAACATGGCCACCACCCGTCACGCACACACCGTCTGGGAAGGCAACCTGCTGGAGGGCAAGGGCGTCGTCACCCTCGACTCCTCGGGCATCGGCTCGTACGACGTCTCCTGGCCCTCGCGAGCCGAGGCGGCCAACGGCAAGACCAGCCCGGAAGAGCTGATCGCCGCCGCGCACTCCAGCTGCTTCTCGATGGCGCTGTCCCACGCGCTGGCGGGCAAGGGCACGCCGCCGACCCGGCTGGAGACGAAGGCGGACGTCACCTTCCAGCCCGGCGAGGGCATCACCGGCATCCACCTGACGGTGGAGGGGCAGGTCCCCGGCATCGACGCGGCCGGCTTCGAGGCCGCCGCGCAGGACGCGAAGAAGAACTGCCCGGTCAGCCAGGCCCTGACGGGCACGACGATCACCCTGAGCGCCACCCTGTCCTGACGGACCCCCCCGCCCCGCCGGCCGGCAGGCCTCACGGCCGGGCCGGGCCGGTGCGGCGGGGGCAGTGCTCGCGCGGACGCCCGACGGCGGGGCTCCGGCACCGCCGGGCCCCGCGGTACCGGGGTCCGGGGGCGAAGCCCCGCGGACGCCCGACGGCGGGCTCCGGCACCGCCGGGCCCCGCGGCGCGCACCGCGGTGCCGGGGTCCGGGGGCGGAGCCCCCGGGTTCGGGAAGGGGCGGGGAGGGGAACGGCCCCGCAGGGCACCCGCCCGCGTGCCTCCGCCCCCTCCGCACCGCACCGCGCCGCCGGATCCCCACCCGCGGCCGGCGGCGGTGCCGCCGGTGGGGGGAGGGTTGCGGCGGGGCGCACCAGGGCGGCGGGTGCGGCGTGGTACCACGGCTCCCGGTCCCCCCGATCGGAGTCCCGCATGTCTGTTTCACGCCGCAGCGTGCTCGCCGCCGCCTCCATCGCGTTCAGCGGAGCCGTCGGGGTGCTGTTCACCGGCGGCCGGGCCGCCCCCGCCGGGCGCGGACCCGGGTACGGCCCGCTGGTCCCCGACCCCCGCGGGCTGCTCGACCTGCCGGCCGGGTTCACCTACACCGTGCTGTCCCGGGCAGGGGACCCGCTCCGCTCCGGCGAGGGGACCGTGCCCGCCAATTGCGACGGCATGGCCGCCTTCGCCGCCGGTCCCGCCGGTCCCGCCGCCGGAGGCGTCCGGCTGGTGCGCAACCACGAGAACAAGCCCGCCGCCACCCTGCGCGTCCCGCCCGTCGCGGGCCTGACCTACGACCCCGCCGCCCTCGGCGGCTGCACCCTCCTCGAACTCGCCCCCGACGGCCGCGTCACCGCCGAGCGCGTCGCCCTCGCCGGCACCGCCGTCAACTGCGCGGGCGGCCGCACCCCTTGGAACACCTGGCTGAGCTGCGAGGAGACCGAGGACCTGGCCGGCACCTCCGGCTACACCCGCGACCACGGCTACGTCTTCGAGGTCGACCCCGCCGACCCGCACCGCTCGGGCGCGGTCCCGCTCACCGCGATGGGCCGCTTCGCGCACGAGGCCGTCGCCGTGGACCCGTACACCGGGATCGTGTATGAGACCGAGGACGCCTTCGTGCGCCCCTTCGGCCTGTTCTACCGCTTCCTGCCGGCCCGCCCGCTCGGCGGCCCCGGTTCGCTGCGGGTCGGCGGCGCGCTCCAGGCCCTGCGGGTGCCCGGGGTGCCGGACCTGTCGGTGGTGGACGAGCCCGGCGCCGAGTTCCCGGCCGAGTGGGTCCCCGTACCGGACCCGGCCGCGGCCGGCACCCCGATCCGGTTCCAGGACTTCGGCCCCGGCGGCATCACCCACGCCCAGAAGCTCGAGGGCTGCTACTGGGGCGACGGCGGCGTCCACTTCGTCTCCAGCTTCGCCCGCAGCGGCGAGGGGGCCGCCGCCGACCACCACGGCCAGGTGTGGTTCCACGACCCGCGCCGCGCCGTGGTCCGCCTCGACGTGCTCTTCGGCCCCGCCACGGACATCGCGCTGCCCGGCGACTGCCCCGACAACATCTGCCTGGCCCCGGACGGCGGGCTGATGGTGTGCGAGGACGGCGGCGGCGCCCAGTACGTCTTCGGCGTGACCCGGGCCGGCGAGGTGTACCCGGTGGCCCGCAACGCCGAGGACATCGGCCGGCCCGGGGCCCCGGAGTGGGGCGAGTTCGCCGGGGTGACCTTCTCCCCCGACGGCCGCACCATGTACGTCAACGCCTACACCCCCGGCACCACCTTCGCCGTGACGGGCCCTTGGCGCTGACCGCCGCCTGACGCCTGACCCTGCCCCCTGACGCCTCGCGGGCCCGCCCGATGTGGTGGACCATCGGAGGGTGTCCTCCGCAGGCAAGGGCGACAAGGCTGGGCGCGACGGGGCCCGCGGCGCGGCCCGGCTGGGTCCGCTGCTGCGCGTACCCGCCGGAAAGCGCGTCGACCTCGGCGCGCTCTCGCCGGCGGCGCTGCCCGCCGGCCCGGCCGGCAAGGCCGCCGGCCAGGCGGCCACCGCCCGGCTGGCCGGGCCGCTCGCCGAGCTCCAGGAGCGGCTGTACGCGGCCGCCACCGCCGGTGACCGCCGCCGGGTCCTGCTGGTCCTGCAGGGCATGGACACCAGCGGCAAGGGCGGCACCGTCAAGCACGTGATCGGCCAGCTCAACCCCTCGGGCTGCCGCATCACGGCCTTCAAGGCGCCCACCGCCGAGGAGCGCGGCCACCCGTTCCTCTGGCGGATCACCAAGGCGCTCCCCCGCCCCGGCGAGATCGGCATCTTCGACCGCTCGCACTACGAGGACGTGCTCATCGCCCGCGTCCGGGAGCTGGTGCCCCGCAGCCGCCTGGACCGCCGCTACGGCGAGATCAACCGCTTCGAGGAGTCCCTCGCCGAGGACGGCGTCACCGTAGTGAAGGTCTTCCTCCACATCAGTCCCGAGGAGCAGCTCAGGCGGCTGCTGAAGCGGCTCGACAACCCGGACAAGCGCTGGAAGTTCGACCCGGGCGACATCGAGGAGCGGGCGCTGTGGTCCGCGTACCAGGAGGCGTACGCCTTGGCCCTGGAGCGCTGCTCCAGCGCGGCCGCGCCCTGGTACGTGGTCCCCGCGGACCGCAAGTGGTACCGGAACTGGGCCGTCAGCACCCTGCTGCTGGAGCATCTGGAGGACATCGATCCGCGCTATCCGGAGCCCGGTTTCGACGTCGGGGCGTGCCGCGCACGGCTGCTGGCGAGCTGAGGTGTACACGGGCGGGCGATTCTCCGGCCCGGCCCGCGCCGTGACCATATGCAAAGCAGATGTTCATATATTTTGCCTGCGTGACCCATTCCGTACGCAATGCGGTGGCCGCGGCCGCCCTCGGTGCCGTTCTGTGCACCGCCCTCACCGGATGCGGAGGCGGCACCGCCCCCTCCGGCAGCCAGGCCCGTCTGGGCACCCCCGCCGCGTCCGACGGGCCGTCCTCCGCCGCCTCGGCCGCCGCCCCCGACTCCCCCGCCGCCTCGTCGCCGGCCGCCGGGGCCGGCGGGCCCGGCGCGGTCCCGATGCTGCCGCCCGGGCCGAACGGCCTGACCCCCGTCTTCGAACGGGCCAAGCAGCACACCGACAAGACCGTCGCGCTGACCTTCGACGCCGACATGACCTCCGACCAGGGGCCGCGCGCGGCGGGCGGGGAGCACTTCGACAACCCCCAGCTGATCGCCACCCTGAAGACGCTCAAGGTGCCCTCGACGATCTTCATGACCGGGCGCTGGGCCGAGGAGTACCCCGACCAGGCGAAGGCCATCGGCACCGATCCGAACTTCGAGATCGCGAACCACTCGTACAGCCACCACGCCTTCAAGTCCCCCTGCTACGGGCTCCCCGCGCTCGACGCCGCGGCCGCCCGGGCCGACGTCGACCGGGCCTTCGCCGCCTTCCGCACGGCGGGCGCGGTGAACACCGTGCCCTACTTCCGCTTCCCCGGCGGCTGCTACGACGACCAGGCCCTGCGGGCGCTGTCCACGGCCAAGGTGACGGCCGTCCAGTGGGACGTGGTCAGCGGGGACGCCTTCGCGAAGGATCCGGACGCGGTGGCCCAGCAGGTCCTCGCCGGGGTGAAGCCGGGGTCGGTGGTGGTCATGCACTGCACGCGCAGCGCGGCCCCCGTCACCGAGGAGGCCATCCGAAAGATCGTCCCGGAACTCCGCAAACGGGGCTACCGCTTCGTGAAGGTGTCCGACCTCATCGGCAAGTAGCCACTCGGCCCAGGCGTCGCGGAGCCGGCCTGACTCCCGCGGCGCCTCCCCGGACCCCGCAACTCAAACGCCGGCGGGGCTGGTTTCACCGGACCCCGGCTGCAAGCGCTGCGTGCCCGGTCCATGCTTTCGAAGCCCGGGGCGGCCATTTTCAGCCTCGCCGGCGATTGAGGCGCGGGGTTTGGGGCGGAGCCCCAAGAAACCCGGCTCCGCCCGGGGGGGGACCCCCACTCAAACGCCGGCGAGGCTGAAT
>NZ_JBEYXK010000092.1:0-27547 GCF_040645035.1 Streptomyces sp. NPDC046876
GTTGTCGGGACGCAGACCTGTCTTCCGGGGGTTGAAGGCCGCGGCGCCGGCCAGTTCGGTCCGCGTTTGCGGGTCGTCCAGGAGCAGGGTGGGTATGTCGGTTTCGGGGAGTGCTGAAGCTGCCTGGGTGACGGTGATGATGCGGGTGGGTCGGGCGTCGTTGAGGGTGTAGGCGAGGCGGTCCGTGGGGTAGTCCGGATCGAGGGGGAGGTATGCGGCTCCGGTCTTGAGTACCGCCAGGATGCCGGTGACGAGTTCGAGTGAGCGGGGCAGGGCGAGTGCGACGGTCTGCTCCGGGCCGATTCCCTGGTTGATCAGGTGGTGGGC
Source organism: Streptomyces sp. NPDC046876 (assembly GCF_040645035.1). NCBI lineage: Bacteria > Bacillati > Actinomycetota > Actinomycetes > Kitasatosporales > Streptomycetaceae > Streptomyces > Streptomyces sp. NPDC046876. The sequence continues at coordinate 328 of NZ_JBEYXK010000092.1, forward strand.
CAATCGGTTGGCGTGCTCGTTGAGCTGTCCGTAGGTGAGGGACTGGTTCTCGAACGAGACGGCTATCGCATCGTGGTTGTCGGATACGTGCTGTTCGAACACTTCCGGTACGCAGCCGGGGGTGGTCTGCTTGCCGGGGCGGTTCCAGTCGGTCAGCAGGCGTTGGCGTTCGTCGGCGGAGAGCACGTCGATCCGGCCCACTCGCAGCTCGGGGTCGGCCACCAACGCCCGCAACACGGCGACGAAGCGCGACGCGATCTCCTCGATGGCTTCCCGGTCGAAGAGATCAGGGCGGTAGGCGAGCTTCAGCTGAAGTTCCCGGTCCGGAACGACGGCGAGGGTGAGCGGGTAGTGCGTGATGCCGTCGCCGTAGGCGGTGAAGGAAGCGATGCCCAGGTCGTCGACAGCATCGACGAATCCCTCCGTGTCGAGGGGGTAGTTCTCGAAGACGGTGGTGGTGTCGAAGAGTTCGCCGATGCCGGTGGTCTGCTGGATTTCGGCGAGGCTGAGGTACTGGTGGTCCAGGAGGTCGGTCTGCTCCCGCTGTATGCGGGTCAGGAGGCCGAGGATCGTTTCGGAGGAGTCCAGGCGTATGCGTACGGGGACGGTGTTGATGAACAGGCCGACCATGGATTCGATGCCGGGCAGCTCCGGCGGGCGCCCGGAGACGGTCGTGCCGAACACGACGTCGTCACGGCCCGTCAGTGCACCGAGCAACACCCCCCAGGCGCCCTGCACCAGCGTGTTCATCGTCAGACCGCGACTGCGAGCCAGCTCCTGCAACAGCGCTGAGACGTCCGCGGGAAGCGTCTGAACGATCTGCTCCGGAGCCGTCGCCGCCGTACGCGCGGAGTTTCCAGCGGCAAGACGGCACGGCTCCTCCAGACCGGACAGGACCTCGGTCCACACCGCAGCGCTCTCCTCGCTGTCGTACCCCGAGAGCCAGGCGAGGTACGCCTTGTACGGCGCCGCGGCCGGCAGACCGGTGTCGTCACCGGCGCTCTCGTACAACGCGAACAGGTCACGCATCAGCACGGACACCGACCACCCGTCCACGAGGATGTGGTGGATCGTGAGGACGAGGGTGTGGCGTTCTTCTTCGAGTCGGGCGAGTGCGAGGCGCAGCAGGGGCGGCTGCTTCATGTCGAAGCGGCGTGCTGCCTCGGCCGCCACGACGTCGTCGAGCCGTGCCGCCCGGTCGTCGTCGGAGAAGGTGCGCAGGTCCACCTCGTGCCAGGGAAGTTCCACCTCGGCCGGGATGACCTGGACCGGCCGGCCCGTGCTCCGTGTGACGAAACCGGCGGAGAGGTTCGGGTGGCGTCGCAGCAGGGCTTCACCGGCCGACCGCAGGCGTCGTGCGTCCAGCCGTCCTTCGAGCTCCAGGGCCATTTGGACGACGTAGACGTCCGGGCCCTCCTCGTTGTAGGCAGCGTGAAAGAGCAGGCCCTCCTGCAACGGAGACAGAGGAAGGATGTCAAGGAATCCCCGCTGCATTGCAAATACCTCTCTCAAGAACTTCGCGTGTTACGGGCGGTGGTACGGGTGGGGAGGGTGGCGGCGCGACGGGCGCAGGGCGACACGCGCAAGGAAGAAGGAGCAGGGCGACGGGATCCCGGGCACACGACGTCGGCGTCGCGTGCGAAGGCCAGGACGTGCGCGGCGCAGCGGAGCGGCGAGGCCGGGTCGCTCAGAGACTCAGCTGCTGGGCGATGTCGTCGATCTCCGACTGGTTGAGGGAGACCAGCGACAAGTCTGAAGGGGTGCGCCCACCGGCGTGCGGGTCCTCGGCGTGCTCGGCCAGTGCGGCCAGGGCCGCGATCCAGGCATCGCCCAGCGCTCGGACGTCGGCCGCCAGCTCCCCGGCCCAGGTGCAGGTGAGCGTCAACCGTGTGCCGTCGGCATGGTCCTGGGCGGCAGCCGTGAGACGCATGGTGTGCCGCAGCAGCTGACGCTCGTCACCGGCGCCTTCGACGGTGGCGTTCTCGGCGGTCATGGCCCAGTCGGCGTCCTGGGGGGTGCCGGACGGGCCCAGGTAGCGGAACGCGATCTGGGGTTGCGGGAGCTTCACCAGCCGTTGCCCGGCGAGCGGGTTGAGGTGACGCAGTATCCCGTAGCCGATGCCGGAGTCCGGCACGGAACGCAGCTGCTCCTTGACCCTCTTGAGGGCCGTGCCCACCGGGGTGTCGGCGTCTGCGTCCAGCCGGACCGGGTGGACACCGGCGAACCGGCCGACCGTCCTGGAGACGTCGACCCCCGCGGCAATCTTCTGGCGGCCGTGTCCCTCCAGGCCCACCAGGAGCGGCTGGTGTTCCACCAGGCTCTGAGCCCGTCGCCATCGGGCGAAGGCGAGCGCGAGTCCGGTCAGCAGGACGTCTTCGACGCCGCAGGAGTACAGGGAGGGCAGGCCCGTCAGCAGCGGCGCCGTCATCGAGGCGGACAAGGTCCAGGTCGCGGACCCGGCCGGGCCGGGCGTCGCACGGTGAGCGCTCGACTCTGCCCTGGTCGGCACCGGTGCGTGGTCCTGCAGAACCCTGACCCAGTACGGCAGCTCCTTGACCCGGGCGGGGTTCTGGGCCTCCTCGTCCAGGAGCTGTGACCAGCGGCGGAAGGAGGTGCCCGTGGGGGCGAGGTCGACCGGACGTCCTTGCGTGACCGCATCCCACGCTGTGGCGAGATCGGGCAGGAGGATGCGCCAGGAGGCACCGTCGACGACGAGCCCGTGGGCGACGAGCAGCAGCCGGCCGGGCACCACGGGGCCGGCGTCGAACCAGACGGCACGGATCATCACACCGGCGGCCGGGTCCAGCAGACCCCGGGCCCGGCGGACACCTTCGGCCACCGCGGACGTCAGGTCTTCGGAGGCGATGTCCGGCGACACGGCGACACGCTCGATGCGCGCGTCGGCGTCGACCGAGCCGGACGCGGGAATCTCCAGGTGTCGCTCTCCGGCCGGGCCGGCGAGGCGGGCGCGCAGTACATCGTGATGGTCCAGCAGTGCCTGCAGCACTGCGCTGAGTCGGGGAAGCGTGGCACCGGCCGGGACCCGCACCACGACCGATTGCCGGAGAGAGTCGGTCCCCGCGCCGTCGACGTCGAAAGCGCGCATCACCGGGGTCAGGGGCGCCCTGCCCACACCGTCCCCGGCTTGCCCCGCACCAACGTCGCCCGGCCCGCTGTCGGCGCCGGCCGACGGTGCCACCTCCCGTGCCGCAAGGGCCAGTTCGGCCACGCTCTGCGAGCGGAGCACGTCACGCCGGGTGATGACCAGCCCGGCTTCCCGCGCCCGGCTGACCAGCCGCATGGCCGTGATGCTGTCTCCGCCGAGGTCGAAGAACCTGTCGTCGACGCCAACTTGGTCGCGCCCCACCAAATCGGCCACGAGTCGGCAGAGGAGCTCCTCCGCAGGCGTGTGCATGCTGTCGTCCCCCGTATCACGCTGATTGCTGTCGAGTCCCGGGAGATCTCAGCCGGGAATGGACTTTCACAAGTCCGGATCGTACGTACTCGAAAGCGAGGAGGTGAATCGTCCCATCGACGCGTTTCATGATCATCTCCTCCTATCGGAGGGGGATCCGGGGCCGCTCCCGCCCTCTGAGCGCCGAATGAATCCGGCCAGATTCGACAAGTGGGGAACTCCCTCGCGGGGCCCTGATCTCCTCCGATCGGAGGGGGAGGAGGTGATTTCTGGCCCTCCGACAGTGCGAGAGGAGCCCTCCGTGCCCCGGCTGAAGGATTTACCGGCCGCGCGGAGCGGCCTTAGCGTGAGCCGGGCATGACGGAATCAGAATGAGAATCGGATACGGTGGAGACGTTGATGACGAACCCTTTTGAGAACGACGACGCGTACTACCTGGTGCTGCGCAACGATGAGGGGCAGCACTCCCTGTGGCCCGCTGTCAATGACGTTCCGGCCGGCTGGGTCGTCGCCAAGGAGGCGGACAAGCGGGCCGCGTGCCTGGAGTTCGTGGAGCAGCACTGGACGGACATGCGGCCGAAGAGCCTGATCGTGGCCATGGGTGACGCCGCTCGGTAGCCGGTTCGCGACCCTTGGGATGCCTCGCCCGGGCTCGCGCCCGGGCTGTCGGCACCCGTGTGCTAGCTCTGCTTGTTGCTGTCGTCGGGGCGGCGTACCACGAATGACGCCCGCCCCGAATCGAGGTCAAGCGGCGGGGCGGCGTCGCCGTCGTCCTGCTTGGTCAGCCGCTGTCGTTGGACCTCTTCGCTGACGTGCCGCTGAGACGGATGGAAAACTTCGAGGGCTTCGAAGTTCCCGGAGAATCCGGAGGATTCGCGACGCCTCCTGTTTATCCAGCGCACGAACCATACGCCCACCACGAGAAACAAGGTGAGGGTGGAAGCGGTCATCAAGGCACCTAACATGCGCAAAACCTCCAGCCGTGCTTTTGGAGCGACCAGCCTACCTGAAGGGCCACTCCCCTCTCATCGCAGCCCGCAGCCGCGGGCTGCGATCCGGACGGAGGGGCTAGGTGAGCTCTACGGCTGCTATCTGCTCGAGCACTTTCAAGTCTCGATGGTCGCCGGACCTCTCGTCCGGGAATGGAACGACCAGATCGGTGACGCCGACATCCCGGTATTGCGTTGCCACTTCGACGAATAGCGCTGCCGATTCCAGCACGGATCGATCCTGGCCCAGGTGTACGAGCTTGCGGAGGGCGTGCGGATCCCGGTTCTCGTCCGCGCAGATGCGGGTCAGCCGGCCGATCTGCTCACGCACCAGTTCGGGAGAAGTGCTCGGTGCCATCACGCCGGGCTTGGGGGAGTGGCCGTTGGTCACCCAGATGTCGGCATGGCGGGCGGCTGTCCGCATGCCTCGCGGTCCGGTGGCCGCGACGGCGATCGGCATCCTCGCGCGCGTCCGGCCCTCCGGATCGACACATGCCTCCTTGGCCCCGTAGTACCGCCCCGCGTGGTCGGCGGTCTCCGTACGCAGCAGCTTGTCCGTCAGCTCGACGAACTCATGGAACCTCGCGGACCGCTCCGCCGCCGACCACGGCATGTTGCCCATGACCTCCGCGTCGACACCGCCCGATCCGGCTCCCAGCCCCAGGATGAAACGCCCGTCCGTCAGATCGTCCAGCGTCACGATCTCCTTCGCGAAAGGCACGGGGTGGCGGAAGTTGGGCGAGGACACCAAGGTTCCCAACCGGATCCTCTCGGTGACTCCCGCAGCGGCCGCGAGCGTGGGCATCGCCGCGTACCAGGTGGATCCCAAGCGCTCGCGCCAGGCCACATGGTCGTACGTCCATGCATGCTCGAATCCCATTTCGTCGGCGAGACGCCAGGAGTGCCGAGCGGATTTCCAATGCGATGACGGGAGAATGCGCACTCCGACACGCATGCCTACCTCCGGTGTTCGGGCTCGGGCAGGGGAGTGGTCTCCACCGGCTCGGGCAGTTCGCGCATGGTGCGCAGCGGGGACCGGAAGTTGGGTATGACGCTCAGCGTCATACCCACGACGCCGATCCACAGTGTGGTCTTCGCTCCGAAGGCGGATCCCGAGACCCCGCCCAGGAAGCCGCCGAGCGGAATGCCGCCCCAGGACACGAACCGGGCCGTCGCGCTCACGCGGCCCAGGAGACGATCCGGCGTGAGGGCCTGCTGGAAGCTCGACTGAGCCACCACCCGGACGACTCCGCCCAGCGAGAGCGAGGCGAGCCCGACGGCGGCCACGTACACACTCCAGCCCGGGTGGGCCATCGGCATCAAACCCGTCAGCGGACACGTGACCAGGGGCGCGATCCAGATGACCGGGCCGTGGCCGACCCACCGGGAGATCCTGGTGGCCAGCAGCGCACCCAGCAGCGCACCGCATCCCATGCCCGACAGGATGAGGCCGATCTCGGAGGAGTCGAGGCCCATTTCCCGCTTCAGGAAGACGAGCAGCATGGCTTGGTACAGGACGAGGAAGAGATTGAATATGCCGTCCCCCACGAGGATCGCGCGCAGCGCGGGATACTTGAGGACGAATCCGAGCCCTTCCTTGATCTCCCGGCGCAATTCCCGACGCTCACTCGGCTGCGGCTTCTGCTCACGGGTACGGATACTCATCGCGAGCAGTCCCGACATGGCCATCCCGATCGAACTCGCCAGGAGTGTCGCAGGGGCTCCGACCCAGCCCACCATCGGCCCCGCGATCGACGGTCCACTGATGCTGGTCACCGAGCGGATCGCCGATAGCTTCGAGTTCCCCTCGACGAGATGAGCGCGGCCCACCAGATGGGGGAGGTAGCTGACGTAGGCGACGTCGAAGAAGACGGTCAGAATGCCGTGGAACAAGGCGACTGCGTAGAGCCACCAGATCGACAGCAGATCCGCCGACCAGGCCACGGGAATCGTCAGAAGGGCCAGAGACCTCGCCATGTCGGTGCTGATCATCACCGACCGTTTCCGCATGCGGTCCACCCACGCCCCCGCCGGCAGCCCCACCAGGAGGGAACCCGCGGTGGTCATCGTGGTCAATAACCCGACCTGGAACTCATCGGCGTCCAGAGCCGTGATGGCCACCAGGGGGAGGGCCAGGAAGATGATCCGATCTCCCAACTGGCCGAGCGCGGTGGCGGCGAACAGCCGGCCGAAGTCCGGGTCCCGCAGGAGTCCGAGGCGAGAGGACGTTGGCATTCGAGAACCTACCCAAGGGGATCGTAGAGTCACGCCATGATCTGGCGTACCAGGCGGTCGTAGGACTCCATCATCGTGGTGGTCGTCTTGCCCGTCCGGTACTCGTGCTGATCGATAGCCCGCACCGGCTGGATTTCGTAGGCCGTGCCGGTGAGGAAGCACTCGTCGAACTGTCCGAGTTCCTCTGGGCGGACACGGCGTTCCACGGCCCGGACGCCGAGTTCGGCCGCCAGGTCGAGCACAGTGGCGCGCGTGATGCCGGCGAGGAAGCAGTCCGCCACGGGCGTGTACAGAGTCTCCTCGGCCACGAGGAAGATGTTGGCCCCGGTGGCCTCGGCAACCTGGCCGCGGTAGTCCAGCAGCAGCGCGTCGTCGTAGCCGGATCGATACGCCTCGTCACGGGCGAGGGTGCAGATGCTGTACAGAGAAGCCGCCTTGGCCCGGACCGGTGCCGTGTCCGGCGGGGGCCGCCGCCAGCGCGAGGTGCCCAACCTGATGCCCCGCTCCTTGGCCTCGGTCGAGAAGACATGGGGCCACTCCCAGGTGGCGATGGCGACATGAACGGATGCGTCCCCGCCGGCCACCCCGATGTGTTCGCTGCCAAGCCAGGCCACCGGTCGGACATACCCGTCGCCGATCCCCTGACGACGGACGACTTCGAGCGTCGCGTCCATCAACTCGTCCTCGGTAAAAGGCAGTCGATAACCCAACTCCCGAGCCGAGTCGTGGAGTCGCCGGGTGTGCTCGGCCAGCTTGAAGACATGGCCGTCGTAGACACGTTCACCCTCGAAGACGCTGCCGCCGTAGTGGAGGCCGTGCGTGAGGACGTGCAGTCGGGCCTCCCGCCAGGGGACGAACCGGCCGTCGAGCCAGATGACGCCGTCCCGGTCGTCGAGAGCGGAACTGCCCACCGTGTTCGTCATCGCAGAGCTCCGGCGTTCTCCAGGCGGTCGTCCGCCGTGTCCAGCCCGCACACCTGGTGGATGGTGAAGACCATGGGCACCGGGCCGAAGTCCCGCAGGATCCGCAGTCCGTGCCGCTCCGCCGCGACGATGGTCGTGACACACCCCTCGGTTAGGCCGGCCGCGCAGTCGATGGCCGCCTGCGAGTTACTCAGTACCAACCGGGCTTCGGCCCCCTCCGGGACCAGCCCGATGGGGGCGGGATGTGTGGAGACGGTTTGAGGAGCCACCGCTTGAGCACTGGCCAGCACCATGTTGTGGGTCGGCATGACGAAGCTGTCGACCATGTGCAGACGGTGCAGGTTCCCGAAGGTCAGCGTGTGCAGTGCCGGATAGACCGCACAGGCCACCAGGGCGTGCTCCCCGTCGTCGGGCACCGCGTCGAGGGCGGTCTCCAGCGACGTGTGGAGCTCGACCTCGCCATCGACGCCGCGTCTGTGCAGCCATTCATGAGCCGCGGATTCCAGGTTGGTGCCGTGCGGGCCGAGGGTGTGCAGATAGCGAATGCGCTTCGTGTTCATATCCCGTGCCTTTCGTTGGAATGACTTGAATCGGACGCTTCGGCGCGTGCCAGCCACGTGGACGCGAGCGCGTGGATCGCCACCGAGCCACCGGCCAGGCCCGCCAGGATTCCGGCGCGCCAGTGCCACTCGCTCCCGCCGTGCGGGCCGGCGTTGTCCTCGTCACCCCTCAGCAGCTTCCGCCAGGCCGACAGCAGACGCACCGTGGTCACCTCCCCATCGTCGAGCCGCGTCCAGTTGGCTCCGGTCGCCGAGCAGTTCCCAGCGCTGGAGGGCGAGGGGGACATTGCCCTCGCGCCACAGCCGGCCCAGGAAGGAATCGAGCCGAAAGGCCCGGCCCTGGCGCTGTGCCGCTTCCGCGAGGAGGCCATGGATCTGGATCTTCCCGGTGAGGTAGCTCAGCCCCTGCCCTGGATGCCCGGAGAAGAAGGCCGCTTCCTCCCACGCCGTGCGCGGGTCCAGGGGCACCTGCTCCGCGAGCCGCGCGGCGGCCTGTTCCAGGGTGAGTTCGCCGACGGCCAGGGCGATGTCGACCTCCACCCGCAGCGCGCGCAGGCGCATCGCGTTCACCACGAACAGGGCGCTGGCCGGCGCGTCGTCGAACAGGCCTGCCTGCAGGGCGAGCTCCTCGGCGTGGAAGGCGATGCCCTCGTTGGCCGCCGAGTCGTAGTAGTGCCGCCGCAGCGGATCGGGGTGGCGCCAGGAGAGCGCCGACTGCCAGGCGTGGACCCCCTCGTGAACGACGCCCACGCGCGGGTCGTGGGCCTCGACCCGCTGGAAGTAGGGCAGGTCAGCCCGGGGCGGCCGAAGATACCGCAGGGCGTCGTCGCCCGGGCGTCGCGCCGAGGCGATGTAGTGCGGCACGCCGAGCCACGTCAGCGGTTCCACGTAGGCGGGCAGGGGGGCGTTGCGGTAGTGGCGCAGGTCGTCGGGCAGGTCGATGATGCCCTCGCGGCGCAGGAAAGCCCGGACGTTCTGCTCGTCCGTGCGCTGCCGTACGACCTGCCGCCCCGTGTCGGCGAAGAGGGGAGGTTCGGGCAGGTCCCGGTGCCGACGACGCAGCACGAGCTCGGCCGCGGCGGTGCGGGCGTACTCCTGGCGGCCCATGTCCATCAGCTGCTGCATCGAATACGGCAGCAGGGCCACATGGTGCAGGAAGTAGCGGAAGGCCTCCGGGCCGACGCTGGTCGGTGCCCCGAAGGTGGGCAGGTGCTCCCGCAGCCAGACCCGGAAGCCCACGAGCGCGCGCCGTGCGGCGCCCGTGGCGACGGCGAGGCCTTCCGTCCGCGTGGTCGGCAAGAACGGGCCGAGTGCTGTCATGGCCGTCCCCAGGGCCTCGTCGGCGGTGTCGAGCAGGCGCAGCGCGTACTGAGCGAACGGGGCCGCCGCATGCCCGGTCAGGTTGTGCTTCGCCTGCTCCAGGACATCCGGCACATGGCCAAGGAGCGCCACGATTTCCCGGCCGCGGGTGCCGGGCCACGGACGTGGTTGAAGAAGCAGGTTGTAGAGGGGCACCAGGGCCTGGTCGAGGTAGAAGCAAGGGTTGCGGCGCCAGTTGCGCAGCAGGTCCAGCTCCCAGTGCACCCGGGCGAGCGCGGAACCCAGCAGAGCCGTGTCGACCCGGGTGGCGACCGGTTCCGCCGCGACCTCCAGGTCGCCGTGACGCTGCGTGAACCCGGCCAGGGTCCGCCGCCGTTCCGCGATCGCGTCGGGCGACCAGTCGGGCAGCAGGCCCGCCGGTCGTTCGATCCGGGTGACATCGTCGTGGGAATCGGGCTGGGTGGCCGTACGCCATTCCCAGAACTCCTCGGCCAGCCGCTCGAGTTCGGCGCTGTCGCCGCTCATCGTCGTTTCCTCGCTCTCGATCCGTCGCACGCCCGGAGAAGCCCGGGCCTCATGCGGTCAACGAGACGTTGTAACCGCGCATCCAGCGATCCACCTCGATCAGGGGCAGCAGCAGGTGCAGGTTGTCGGCCATGGTCATCATCCGGCCCCGCCCCGCAGCCAGTTCTCGCACCTTGGGCACGTCGACAAGCCCGGCGAGCGGTGAGTCGCCGTCGTCGAGCACGGCGTCCAGTGCGGCGCGGACCGTCTTGGCGTGGGCGGGCGAGAAGGTGGCGGGGTAGGCGCTCTTGCGGCGTTGGAGCACCTCGGCCGGGAGCAGATCGGAGACGGCGGCGCGCAGCAGGCTCTTCTCACGGCCGTCGGCGACTTTCAACTTCCACGGCACGTTCCACACGTACTCCAGGAGCGTGTGATCGCAGAACGGCACCCGCACCTCCAGGCCCACGGCCATACTCATCCGGTCCTTGCGGTCCAGGAGATAGAGGAGTGGACCCTGGAGGCTCAGGTGGAGCACCTCGCGCATCCGGGCCTGGAGGCCGGACTCGCCCGGCAGCCGCGGGACGCGGGCGAGCAGCGTGGCGTAGCGGTCGCGTTCGTCGTCGTCCGGGCGGATCCGGGCCCGGACGTCGGGCGCCAGACAGTCGGTGAGCCGAGGGCTGTTGCCGAGCCACGGGAAGGTGTCGCTCCAGACGGTGCTCTGATCGAAGAACCAGGGGTATCCGCCGAACACCTCGTCGGCCGCCTCCCCGGACAGGGCGACCGTGGATCGCTCCCGGATCGCCCGGAACAGCAGGTACATGGACGCGTCGAACTGGCCCAGGCTGGGCATGTCCCGGGCGAGCAGCGTCTGCGGTACGACCCCGGGCAACGCCTCCGGGTCGAGCATGAGCGAGGTGTGCTCGGTGCCCAGGTGCGCGGCGGCCGTCAGGGCGAACGGGGTGTCGCGCTCGGGGCGCAGGGCGGTGGCGCGGAAGTCGTCGTCGGCGCCCTGGAAGTCCACGGAGAAGGAGCGCAACCCCGGCGGTTGGTGTGCGGCGGCCAGCGCTGTGATCGCCGACGAATCCAGGCCGCCCGACAGCAGCGTGCACAGGGGCACGTCCGCTATCAGCTGGTGGATGACGACGTCCTCCAGGATCTCGCGGACCCGGGCCGCGGTGGCGGCGGCATCGTCGTGGTGCTCCCGGCTCACCAGCCGCCAGTAGGGCGTCTCGTAAGCGCCGGCCCGGTCGAAGCGCACCGTGTGGCCCGGCTGCACCTGGCGCAGGTCCGTGAAGGGCGTCTCCCACGGCATGGCCAGGCGGGGGTTGAACAGGATGGGGAGCTTGTCCTCGCTGGTGCGGGCCGTGAACAGCGGGTTGGCCAGGATCGCCTTGGGCTCGGAGCCGAACAGCAGACCTCCGTCGTAGACGTGGTAATACAGAGGCTTCACGCCGAGCCGGTCACGCACCAGGAGCAGTTCCTCGCGGCCGGCGTCCCAGATCGCGAAGGCGAACATGCCCGTCAGGTGATCGACGAAGGCCGCGCCCCACTCCAGATAGGCGTGCAGCAGCACCTCGGTGTCGGACACCGTCTCGAACCGGTGCCCGCGTGCCGTCAACCGGGCGCGCAGCTCACGGAAGTTGTACACCTCGCCGCTGTACGTCAGCACCACGGGTGCCCCGGTGGTACGCGGGTGGACCACCATGGGCTGCTTGCCGCCCTCCAGGTCCACGATCGCGAGACGCCGGTGACCGAGGGCGACGTGCGGGGCGAGCCACACCCCGTCCGCGTCCGGGCCCCGCCGGTGCAGGGAACCGGTCATCGCCTCGACGGTCTGTCGTTCCAGGGTGAGGTCCCGGGAGAAGTCGATCCAGCCGGCAATGCCGCACATCATGCGCTCCTGGTGCAATCGTCAAAGAAGGTTCGGTTGGACGACGGATGGTTGCCGCGCGGTGTCCGGGAGGCCGGCGAGGAAGTCGTCCAAATGCACGAGGCGCTGCCCCCGGATCCCGGGACAGTTCCCGCGCAGGTCGAGCCGGGGCGGGCGGCCCTCGTCGTGGAAGTAGACCGCCTCGAGGCCGTGCTCCTGCCGGAACGCGAGGACGGGGTTGGCGGCGAGGAAGTCGCGAACCGACGGGCTGTCCCGGCGGACCCGCAGCATGAGCCGCTTGCCCGCGAAGTGGTTGCGGGGAAGGGCAACTTCGGGATGCATCTTCCGTTTGAACTGGAAGATCCCCTTGCTCAGGAACGGCTCACACCCCGACAGGTCCACCCGGGTGAGGCCGTGCTCGGCCGCCCATTGCAGGATCAGGACGTACATCGCCACGTAGGTGGCGGACGCGTACGCCTCACCGTCGCCCCGGGCCACGCCGGCCAGCCGGACGACCAGCGTGCGCCCTTCGAGCCGGCACAGCATCCCTGCGACCCGGCGGCCCGACTCGCACAGGAAGAACAGCACCCCGCGTCGGAAGAGACACACCAGCGCGCTGTCCCGGTCCTCCGAACGGGCGGCATCACCATGTCTGTTCACCATGGTCGGCCGGTGCATGTCGTCGTAGAAGTAGGCGAAATCGCTCTCACCGGCGGCCACCTCGAGCGTACGTCGGTGGGAGCGCAGTTCACGTGCGTGCTGCTGCCGCGCCTTGCGGGAGAGCCTGCCGATCACGTCCTGCGGGTCGGGCCCGACCGGCACGGCCAGCGTGACCCGGAAGGGCAGCAGCAGGCTGTGCCGGGGCAGCCGGGCCGGGACGCGGTCGCGCAGCATCCCGACCGCGAGGATGTCGGCGCCCGGGGCGGCCCGGCCGTCCACCAGATCAGCCCACGTCGTGCCCCGCCGGATGCGCTGCGACGCGGTACCGCGCCGCTGCTCCAGGAAGGGCAGCACGTGGGTCAGGCCCTGCGGCAGACCGCCGTACGCCAGCGCCGGTCCGGCGCCGTCCGGCCGGGACAGCGTGACCCGGGGCCGCGCGGCGAGGGCGGCATCGGCCAGGGTGTGTGCCCGTACGACGCGGGGGTCGGCGCTGTTGTTCCAGACGTACCGCCAGGTCGGTGGGATCACCCTGCGTCCACCGTGTCCCCGGCGATCAGAGCGGTACCGGCGGGAGCGGACGCGAGAGCAGCGCCGCGGTCCACGACACGGTTCTGATCGTCCACGAACACCACGCTGGGCACGAGCTTGGCCGCGTCCTCGTCGGGCACCGTCGCGTAGGAGATGACGATGACGAGGTCACCGTTCTGGACGAGGCGGGCAGCCGCGCCGTTGACGCCGATGATGCCACTGCCGCGCGGCCCCTCGATCACGTACGTCTCGAACCGGTTGCCGTTGTTGATGTCCACCAGGTGGATCAGCTCGCCGGGGAGCAGATCGGCGGCATCCATCAGATCGGCGTCGACGGTGAGGGAGCCGACGTAGTTCAGATCGCACTGAGTGACCGTGGCGCGGTGGATCTTGGATTTCAGCATCGTACGGAACATGGATGTTCTCTCTCGGGTAGGTGGGGTACGCCTGGACTAGGCGTGGGCGGCCGCGAGTACGACCTTGGCGAGGTCGTCCGCGGTGGCCACCCGGGTGAGGTGTTCGTCCCGCAGCGGGGCGAGCAGTTCGTCGCTGTAATAGCCGGAGGCGTGCACCACCACGTCGGTGTCCGCCGCGATCAGGCCGCGTTCGCGGGCCGTGAGCACCCCGGTGAGCGCCTTGACCAGCGACCACTCACGGATCAGGGAGGGGTCGGCGGCGACCGTGATGCCGGCGTCGGCGGCGAGCGAGCGCACCTCCTCGAACTTGTCGAGGCATTCCCGGCGGGACACCACGACACCGCCGCCGCCGTGCCGGGCGACGATCTCGTTGACCTGTGCCCGGGTCGGCGGCTCCTTGGTGTAGAAGGTGGCGTCGATCACCTCCTGAGGGTGGTCCGTGACCGCCGGGAACTCGGCCGCTGTGGACTGCCGCCACAGCCCGGACCCCTGGTCGTGCGTGTACTCGGGAACCTCCATGCCGAGCAGGCTGGTCACCATGTCGGCCGTGGCGAGCTGCTGGACCAGGAAGAACCCGGGGTGCCGGGCGGGCTTCGGCAGGCCGGTCGCACCGTCGCCGAGCAGCTGGTGCCCGAGGTGGTAGCCGAGCAGTCCGAAGGCACTGGAGACGGCATGCGCGTGCAGCCGTGGCGCCGACCGTGCGGTGACGGGCAGCAGTTCGGCCTCCACGAAGGCGCGCACCGCGTCCGCGATGCGGTAGTTGTCGAGGTCGAGGGTGTACCAGATCCGGAAGCCGGTGGAGTCGAAGATCTCCGCGGCGGACCGCTCGACGACCTCACTGCTGAGCAGCTTCACATCGCCCGGCCGCTCGACATCGGCCACCACCACGGGATTCGCCGTCCGCAGCGACGGCTCCGCGGTCAGCGGGCAGTCGCGCAGCTTGGAGCGCGACGCATCGGGGGCGAGCACGACGATCCGCAGCTCGTCGGGCGTGGCCAGGCCCGTCTCGTAGGCACGGGCCACCGCGTCGCGCAGCGCCGTCCCCTTGTTGCCGGAGGTCGGCGTGACCAGCAGCACCCGCTCGCCGGTGCGGCGGATGTGCGCGGCGGCGCGGGCGATCATCAGCAGCGACGCGACCGTCTTCGTCGTCCGCGCACCGGGATTGCGCATGAGGTCGAGCAAGTACAGCTGGGGCCGGATCTGGGTCAGGCCGACATCCGTGACCTCGGTGAACCTGGTGAACGCGGCTGGTTTCGCGTCCATCTCCAGAGGTATCAGCGGTGGCGCGGTACGCGAGGCCGCAGTCGTGCGCGCGGCCGCCTGGATCTGCTTGAAGTATCGGTCGAGCACGTTGCGCACGACCTGGCCGGTGACGGCCACCGGGCCCGCAGCGGGCATGAGTGATCCACTCCTTCGGGAAGCTGTTGGATGAGCGCCTATGACGTCGTCGATGGGCACCGGGCCCGGCCGCACCGGGCGGCTCAGTGCCCGGCGTGGCCCGGGCCGGCCGGAGAGTGCAGCCAGCCGTCCGGATCCGGGACCAGCCCGTGGTGCAGATCGGTCAGTGCCGTGCGCAGCGCCAGCGTGACCGGGCCCGGCTTGCCCTCCCCGATGGTCCAGCTGGTGCCGCGGTCCACGACGGTGCTGATCGGGGTGACCACGGCGGCCGTTCCGCACGCGAACGCCTCCGGCATCAGGCCCGCGTCGCACTCGGCGCGCCACTGGTCAAGGGAGACACGCTCCTCCACCGCGTCGTAGCCGAGGCGTTCGGCCAGCGTGAGGATCGTGGTGCGCGTGATGCCGGGCAGCAGGGTGCCGGTCAGCTTCGGGGTGACCACCTGTGCCTGCGCCCCCTGGCCACGGACCAGGAAGAGGTTCATGCCTCCCATCTCCTCCAGGTAGCGCCGCTCGGCGGCGTCCAGCCAGAGGACTTGCTGGCAGCCCGCGGCTTCCGCCTGCCGCTGGGCCAGAAAGGAGGGGGCGTAGTTGGCGGCCACCTTGACGTCACCGGTGCCGCCGGGGAAGGCGCGGCTGTACTCGTGGCTCGCGAAGACCGATACCGACTCGACGCCCTCACCGAAGAAGCCGCCGGCGACGAACGCCATGACCAGGAACCGGTACGTCCGCGACGGACGCAGCATGAGAGAGGTGTCGGTCCCGAACATGATCGGCCGTAGGTAGATGCTGTGGGCGGGATCGTCGGACAGGCTGCCCTCGTCCGCGTCGATCAGCTGATCGACGGCCGCCACGAATGTCTCGACGGGCAGCTCGGGCATGGCGAGGCGGCGGCAGGAACGCTGGAAGCGCGCGGCGTGGTCGTACGGACGCCAGACACCCATCGAACCGTCGGCGCGCCTGTGGGCCTTGAGTCCTTCGTAGGCGACCTGACCGTAGTGCAGGCCGATCATCCCGGGGTGGACGGACAGGTTCTCCAGCGGAGTCAACCGGCCCGGGGACCAGCCCTCGTCCTCGGTCCACTCCATGCTGATCATGTGGTCGGTGAACGACTCGCCATGGCCGGGGTGCCGCACCACACGGCTGGCTGAGGCGGTGTTCGGTTCGGATACGGCGGACATGTGGGCAGCTCCTTCGGAAGGGGGTCTCAGACGAGCGGGGCGAAGAAATAGGTGTCGCGGCTGGAGAAAAGACCGTCGGGGCGCACGGTGAAGCTGTCCGCGAAGCGCAGGTGCACCGCGGTGCCGTCGTGCAGTTCGCCCTGGAACTCGCCGAACACACCCACGGTGTGGCCGTCCGTGAGCAGAGTGGTCAGAGAGTGTCGGCCGGTGCGGATCGTCCGGTCCCGGCCGTAGAAGCCGCGCAGGCCCTCGGGCCCGACCATGAGGTCGTAGCCGGGCCGCCGGTAGGCGGCGTCGGAGGCGAACAGCGCTGCCAGGCCGTGCACGTCGCCGCTGTCGACCAGGTCGTAGAAGCGGCGGACCGTGCGGATCGCGAGCTGTCGGCCGGGAGCGGTGGTCACTGACGTGCCTCCTCGATACGGGCGGTGGTCATGAGCCGCCTCGGCGGCGGGCTGTCAGCACGGGTCCGGTGGTGCAGGCCGGTGCGAGCCGGCCGACGAGGTCGGCGACGGTGGGAGACTCGAAGACCGCCTTGATGGACAGTTCCGCCCCCAAGGCCGAGCGGACCCGGTTGATCAGCCTGGTGACGTGCAGGGAATGACCGCCCAGCTCGAAAAAGCTGTCGTCGATGCCGACGCCGTCGATCCCGAGGACCTCGCAGAACAGGGCGCACAGAACGGCCTCCTGCTCGGTGCGCGGTTCACGGCCCGCCTCGCGCGGAGCGAGGACGGGAACCGGCAGGGCGCGGCGATCGAGCTTGCCGGTCGCCGTCATGGGGAGCGCGTCCACCGGGACCACCGCGGACGGCACCAGGTGGTGGGGCAGCCGTTCGGCCAGGAACGCGCGGACCGCCGCGGGACTCACACCGCTGCGGTCCCGGGCCACGACGTACGCCACCAGACGCTTGTCGCCCGGTACGTCCTCTCGCACGACGACCGCGGTCCGCACCAGCCCGGGGTAGTCGGCCAGCGCCGACTGCACCTCACCGGGTTCGACACGGAAGCCGCGGATCTTCACCTGGTCGTCGGCACGTCCCAGATACTCCATGATTCCGTCGGCCCGCCATCGCACGAGATCGCCGGTGCGGTACATGCGTTCGCCGGGCGCCCCGAAGGGACAGGCGACGAACCGCTCGGCTGTCAGGTCCGGCCGGCCGAGATACCCGTGGGCGAGCCCGACCCCGGACATGTAAAGCTCACCGACGGTGCCCGGAGCCGTAAGGGCGAGCTTGTCGTCCAGCACGTACAGGCCCTTGCCGCGCAGCGGCCGCCCGACCGGGATGGAGGCTCGGGCACCGTCCCCGGCGGTGATCCGGTGGGTCAGGGTGAAGATCGTCGACTCGACCGGCGAGTAGCCGTTGATCAGCCTGATCTGCGGGAACTCTCGCACCAGCCGCATCACATGGTGCACCGACGCGGCCTCCCCGCCAGTCAGCACCTGCCGCAGGCCGGCGAAGGTCGCCGGGTGCTCGTCCAGCAGGAAGTTCAGCAGGCTTGCCGACACATGCAGCGTGGTGACGCCGTGCTCCCGCACGAGGGAGGTGATGACCGCCGGTTCGGGGCGCCGCCCCGGCTGGAGCACACACGCGCCGCCGGAGAACAGGGCACCGAACAGTTCGAGCGCGAAGGCGTCCCAGGACACGGGCGAACACTGGAGCCACACCTGGGAGGGCTCCATGGCTGCGAAGTCCTGGCCCAGCATCGTGCCCACGATCGCGCGGTGCGGAGTCACCACGCCCTTGGGCGCGCCCGTCGAGCCCGATGTGAACATCACACAGGCGGCGTCCTGCGGCCCGACGCGGCGCCCGAGCCCGCGACCCGGCTGCCGGGCGATCGCCTCCGCGTCGGCGTCGACACGCACCAGCACATCGGGACGCACGGGCAGCCGCCCTGCGAGCTCCGTCCCGGTCACCACGGCCCGGGCGGAGGCATGGGCGAGCAGCGCCTCCACACGAGCGACCGGCAGGTCGGGGTCGAGCATCGTGTACGTCCCACCGGCCTTGAGCACGGCCAGCACGGCCACCACCAGCTCGATTCCGCGTTCCAGATACACCCCGACGACATCGCCGCGCCGCAGCCCGGCGGCGATCAGGTGGTGGGCCAGCCGCCCGGCCCGCACATCCAGCTCGCGATACGACAGCCGCTCCCGTTCGAAGATCAGGGCGTCGGCGTCCGGCCGCTCCGCCGCCCGCTGTTCGACCAGCTCATGCACCAGGCAGTCCGCCGACTGCCGTGCCGGTGAGCCGTTCCAGCCGACCAGCAGCGTCCGGCGTTCGGCGTCCGACAGCGTCTCCAACCGGCTCAACGGCCGCTCCGCGTCGGCCAGTGCGGCCTCCAGGAAACGGAACAGACGATCCGACAGTGTCACGATCGACGATCGGTCGAACAGCTCGGCGGAGTAGCTCACGGAGACATCCATGCCGGCCGCCGAACCGTCCGAGTGGTGGCCCTCGGAGATCTCCATGACGACATCGACGGCGTTGAGGTTCAGGTCGAGCACCCGCACCTCGGCCGTCAGGCCGGAGAACTCGGCGTGAGCGGACGTGAGTTCACCGGGGGCGAGTAGCACCTGGAAGAACGGGTGGCGGGACGAGGGGCCGGCGGTTGCCAGTTCCTCCACCAGGCGCTCGAAGGGCACGTCCTGATGGGCGCCGGCCTCGACGGCCGTCCCGCGGACCCGTGTGACGAGTTCAAGGAACGAGGGGTCACCGGACACATCGATGCGCAGCACCAGGGTGTTGACCGCCCCCGCCGCGTCTCGCCCGGGAGCCGGGGCGCCCAGGGGAATGTCCGTGCCCACGCCCAGCCGGGACAGCAGGCCCGCCATGGCCGCTTGGAGCACCAGGAACACCGGCACCTGATGCTCCTGCGCGAACGCGATGAGCCGTCCGTGCGGTCCAGCGCCGATCCGTGCCGTATGAAGCACGGCCCGGAAGGACGGCGAGGCAGGGCGGGGCCGGTCGCTGGGCAGGGCCGGCTCTTCGGGCAGATCGGCCAGGGCGCGGCGCCAGTGCGCGAGATGCCCGGACGGCTCGGGCCGCCCGTCGAACACCGGAGCGTCACGACGGAGGCGCACCTCAGGCGTGCCGCCCTGGCACCGCGCGGTGTAGGCCGCGGCCAGGTCGCCGAGCATCTGGTCGAGCGAACCGTGCACACCAGCCGGGTGCCGTGTCACCAGCAGCAGAACATGGTCCTCGGCGCTCACCGAGAACAGCTGAGCCTGCCCGGACGCCTCACCCGCCTGCACGTAGTCGCGCACGACCGTTGCCAGGGCGTCGTGAAGGTCCTCCTCGGAGCAGTGGGACACCGCCCGGGGGAGTCGCGTCTGCGATGCGAGGTCGGTCACCGCCTCCCGCAGGGCGTCGACGTCCAACGGTCCCCGCAGCCTGATGCTCAACGGGACGGTGCCCTGCGGGCGGGGACCCCCCGGTAGGTCATGAAGCCAGAGCCGGGCCTGCTCGAATGCTGATGTAGTCATCGAAGTCTTCCCAAGGTTCAGCCGGTCAACTGATTGCGGGAGCCGCCATCGACGGCGGGCACGGGCCACAGGTCCTCGTGCCCCAGGGAAGCGGGGGCGTACTTGCCCAACGCGCTGATCAGCACGCGCAGTTCGAAGGCCAGGCAGGACACCAGACGGGTCAGCCCCGCGGCCGGATCCTCATCGACGGCGATGAGCGCCGCGCGCCCGAGTCCGACGGCGGTGGCACCCAGCGCAAGGCACTTGACGGCTCGGCTGCCCTCCCACATCCGACCGGAGGCGAGCAGGCACGCATCACGGTTCCCGATCCGGACCAGGCACTCGCCCAGCGGCAGTCCGACCTGGCCGATCGTGGCGAGGGGGGCCCAGCCGGTACCGCCCTCCGCCCCGTCGAGGATGACGGCGTCGGCGCCCGCTTCCCAGGCGGTGGCCGCGGCGTGCGCGATGTCCCGCCCCGGATGCAGCTTCACCCACGCCTTCGCCCGGGGGAAGTTGTTGCGCATGAGTCGGACCTGCTGGCGCAGGATCTCCTCCGTGAAGGTCCCCGGGCTGCCCGACCGTAGGATCTCATCGGCGTCCCTGCCGAAGATCTCGTCCATCGCGAACTGCTTGTCCACCTGCGCGGCGGCCGAGCGGTTCAGCAAGGTCATCCCGCCGAGGCCGGGCTTGGCCCCCTGACCGACCTTGAGCTCGAACGCCAGCCGCCCGCTGTCCAGCAGCGGCCTGGCGGACGGGTCGCTGTAGACGAGGTTCCACACCTCGGCGTCGGCGTCCTCGGTGCTCTGCTGGATGACCAGCCCGCCGTACCCATCCGGCAGTTCCTCCTGGTAAGCGGCGAGCCGGTCGAGGACGGTGCGACGGGTCTGCTCACCGGCCCTGCCGTAGCCCGTCATGGGCACGACGTTTTCGCCGATGGTCATGGGGATGCCCAGACGGCCGGCCTGTCGGCCGGCGTTCAGCACCTGCTCCGTGCCGGCTGCCCTGGTCGATCCGAAGGCGGACACGTAGAGCGGCAGCGTGGAGCGCAGTCCACCGATCGCCGTGTCCAGCACCACGTCGCTGTGCAGGGGTTCGCGGCCGAGTTCGAGCAGCTTCTCCAGGCGTTGCGGCATGAACACGGGCGGAGTCAGCCGCATGCCGTCCAGGGGATCGCCGGTGTCGGCGGGCACCGGGGCCGAACCGAAGAGGAGCTGCCCGTAGTCCCGCCGGTCGGGGAAGGCCGCGGCCATGCCCTCGCGAGCGCGCCGTCGGACCGCTTCCTCGCCGAAGTCGTGTGCGTGCAGATCGTTCACGGCGACACCACTCCGGGCACCTTCGGGAACGCGGACGCCTGCCAGACACCGTCCAGCCCGGCGATGTAGCGGGTGAACCGCTCCAGGCCGATGCCGAAACCCGCGCTGGCGGGGATGCCGTCGCGCAGCAGGTCCAGATACCAGCCGTACTTGGCCGGGTTCTCGCCGGTCTCCCGGATACGGCTGACGATGCGCGTGTACTCGTACTCGCGCTCGCTGCCGCTGCACAGCTCACCGAACCCCTCTGGAGCGAGCAGGTCGAAGTTGCGCAGCACGCCCGGCTCGGTCTGGCTCTCACGGTCGTAGAAGCCGCGTGACCCCTTCGGATAGTCGGTGACGAACACCGGTCGGTCCAGGTGGCGGGAGAGCAGAGCCTCACCCGACCATTCGATCTCGGTGTCCGTGCTCTGCACATGGCCCAGTTCCCGTAGCCGTTCCAATGCCTGAGCATGCGTCATGGACGCGAACGCCTGTGTCACCAACGCTTCGAAGGCCGAGGGGTCACGACCCAGTACCTCCAGCTCCGCCGGCAGATCGACGACCACACGTCGCACGATCTGCCGGACCAACTCCTCCAGAACCACGCTGATTTCCTTGCGCGAGGCACCGGCCATCTCGACGTCGATCTGGTGGAACTCGGCCAGGTGACGGCTGGTGTTGGTGGTTTCCAGCGGCTCCAGGCGGATGTTGGGCGCTATGCAGAAGATCTTGTCGTGGGTCAGCAGGGAGGCCTGCTTGTAGAGAATCGCACTGGTCATCAGCTTGTACCGGTGACCGTAGAAGTCCACGTCCACCTGCTTCGAGCCACGGGTCCCCGGGTCGGTCACCGGTCCGATGATCGGCGGCAGCATTTCCACGAACCCGGCCTCCGTGAGGTGTTCACGGGCCACGACCAGCATGTGCCGCTGGACGGCCAGCACGGCCCTGGTGGCGTCCGAGGTGAGGTGCTGCCGGAGCTGACCGGGGGACGGCAGCGGCTGTGCGAGCTGCACGGACTCCGGAACGTTCGTCATGAGACGGATTCCTTCTCGTGTCGGGTTCGAGTGACTCGGGAGAACGCCGCGCCGGCCAGAGCGATCTGGTCGTAGGTGCGCTCGGCGAAGGACAGGGAGCTGAGCAGGTCGGCGGACGAGAGCCGGGCTCGGCCGTCAACGGTTCGGCGTACCGGCATCGAGCCGACGTCGCACCAGTGCAGCCGTCCCTCGCCGTCCAAGTAGCTGCGCGTGCGCCCGGCGTTGTCCGGATGCAGACAGTACGGAACGTCCAGCAGCCCCGTCGCGAACGCCTGGATCAGTGCCTTGCTGACGGAACGGTCGAGAGCGAGCACGGCGTCGATGATCGTCCGCGCCTCGTCGAGGATGCCGGTGTTCTCACCGCCGGAAGCGGTGCGCACGGCCGGTTCACGCGAGGCGGCTCGCGCGGCGAGCTCCAGGGCTGCGACGTTCTCCGCGATGCTCGGAATCCGATGCGCCTCGGCGGCGGTCTTGACGATGAGCCGGGCCGCACCGGTCCGCACCGCCAGCCGAGCGGCGTCCTCCAGGAGAAGCGCGGCCCCGGCCGACGTACGCGGGAAGACGCCCATGTACGCGTAGAGGACGATGTGCCAGTCCATGGGGCCCAGCAGCTCTCCAGCGATCGTGGCCAGGGCGCCGATGGCTTCCTCGTCCTGCGCGGCATTCGGCTGCTGCGCATAGCTCAGCGAGACGCTGCGCAGCCCGTGCTGCTTGAAGAAGAGCGCCTCCAGCACCGCCAGGGCGACCAGCAGACCGGGCGGGCACAACTGGCCCATCATGCAGCCGCCGAACGTCTCCAAATGCGGCTCGGCGCCCGTCTCCTGGAGGCGCGCGAACATCTCGCAGCAGCGCGCCCAGTCCGCCACGGACTGCTCCAACGGATGGCGGCTGTACGGCAGGCAGTAGGAGACCGGGCCACCCTCTGTGGTGGTCAGTCCCGCAGCGGTCAGGGCTTCGAAGATCGCGTAGGGGGAAGGCGAACCGTGCCGGACCTGGACGGGGAAGTCCGGGCCGGCGATCCCTTCGATGACGCCGAGCGTGGTCGCGGTGCCGTGGGCCACGATGGGGTAGCCGTTGAGCGCGACACCCTCGGCCAGCGCGCGACGAGCAAAGTCGTGCGAGTCCAGGCGGGTGTAGCTGTCCAGCGTGATCGTGCCCACCGTGATCGCCTCGGCCTGCCGGGTGGCTCGCAGTCCGGAGCGCATCAGCTGTGGGTCGCTCATTCCCATCCGCGGCTGGACCACCAGATGACCGGCGCGCTGGGCGGCGCGGACGAACGACCCGAAGGACCCGGTCGACGGCCCGGTGCCAGGCCGGCCACCCAGGTGCGGCAGGGGCCGTGCGTGATGGCCCTCGCTCACTGCCTCACCCCGGACGGCAGTGACTGGACGAAGTCACGGAAGCCGACGATCGCGGAGTTTCCCTCGAAGACCGCATCGACTCCGGCCTCGAGCAACTCCACGGAGACGCTCCCTGGTTCTCCGCCGGCGATGCCGAGCTTGCCTCCGATGACGAGGGGGGTGGTGTGCAGTTCGGGGCAGCGGCGCAGCAGCCTCACCACGCGCTTGCCGTCGACGAAGCCGTGTCCGTTGACCGTGGAGATCACGATCAGATCGGGACGCCGGGCCCGACATTCGTCGACCATCAGCTGGTCGGGCACACACGCACCGAGGTTGGTCACCCGGTGCCCGAGCTCTTCGAGGAGGAGCTGCAGGTAGACCAGATTCCACGTGTGAGCGTCCGAAGCCACGCTGGTGACCACGACGTCCAGGCCCACGATGTCGGCTGGATACGCGTCGAACTGAACTTCCACAGTCGTTTCCCATCGAACGGCTTTACCTGAACTAATTGCTTGCACCGACCAACGCGGCGACATTGCCCGGTGCCTGCACACCTTCCATGAGGTGCTGATGAGCCTGGCCGATCTGGTCGAACCTGTAGGTATGGCCGAGATGGGGAGGCAGAAGTCCCATGTCGACCAGACGTGTCACGGCCTGGCACTCTCGCGGATTGGCGAAATGAGAGCCCTGGAGCCGTTTCTGCCGCATCCAGAGATATCTGAGGTCGACGTCGACATCGAAGCCGGACGTGGCGCCGCAGATCACGATCATCCCGCCCGGGGCACACACGAAAACTGACGTCGGTATGGTGTCGCTGCCAGGATGTTCGAACACTATCTTGGGAGACACCTTCTCGCCAAGGATATTCCAGATCTCCCGCCCGAAGGCCCGCAGGTCCGCAGCCCACCGCTTGTGTTCATCGGTGCCGGTCGGTGGACGGTGTCCCCAATGCTGGAATTCGGTGCGGTCGATGACTCCGGCGGCGCCCAACTCCAGGCAGTACTTGGCCTTCTCCGGAGAGGACACCACGGCAATGGGCTTTCCTCCCATCTGGAGAGTGAGGGAGATGGCCATCGAGCCGAGCCCACCGGACCCGCCCCAGATGAGAACGGCGTCCCCGGGCTGCACCGTGTTGGGCGGCCAGCCGTTGAGCTGCCGGTACGCGGTGGCGCCGGTGAGTAGGTACCCCGCAGCTTCGGCCCAGTCGAGGCGGGCGGGCTTGGGCAGGCACTGGAACTCTGCCACCAGCGTGAACTGGGCGAACGACCCCCAGTTCAGCTCGTAGCCCCACACCTGCTGTGACGCCGCGAGCATGGGGTCGATGCCCAGCCGGACATCGGGGTCGTCCTCGTCCCACCGGCAGCCGGAGAGCACGACCTCGTCCCCCACCGTGACCCGTCGTACGCCGGCTCCGACCTTCCAGACGATGCCGGAACCCTCCGAACCGCCGATGTGAAACGGCTCGTCGCTCCCTTGTCTCTGGCGCATCGCGACGACGTCGACGGGCTTGCCCTTGGCGGCCCAGACATTGTTGTAATTGATTCCGGCGGCCATGACCGCGACCAGAACGAATCCCGGCGGAACCTCGGGGGTGTCGACGACTTCAGTCCGGAAAGCAGTTTCCGGATCGCCGTACCGCTCGGGACGAATCACCGAGGCGTACATGGAGCGGGGAACGGTACCGAGCGGGGGCAGATCTCCGATCTCGTACAGAGTGCTGGTGCTCGAGGAGTTCACTGCAATCTCCCGTTCTCGAATGGTGAGGGTTCGGATGACAGGCGGCTGGTCCCGGAGCTCGCCATGTGCCGAACGATGTCATCGGCTATCAGGCCAATGCTCGGGAGCCGCATGACCGTGTAGTGGTCTCCCGCCAGGTCCGACACTTCGATCGTGTTGACGAAGGGGCTCCAGACGGCTTCCAGGGAATCCGTCCACTGGTTGTCGCGGGCGGTGTACAGCCGAAGGTCGCAGTTCACGGGAAGCGGCACGAACGAGGCCATGGCCTGCAGCTGGAATTTCCTGATTCTGAGATGGGATTCCACGGCTGCGGGACCCAGCAGCAGGATGTCGTCGCTCACCCCGGCCGCTCGCAGGACGCCCATCGCGTCCGGCCTGATCCCGTTCGGCTCGTCGGTGCTCCGCAGGCCGTCGATGTCTGCGAGTAGATCGTCGATGGCTTCGGCGTCCTCGATGGTCCGCTTCTGCACCTGCTCCGACGGAAGTACGGAATCGATCACGGCGAGCATACCGACTTCCAGGTTCGATGCCTGGGCCTGCCGCGCCAGCTCCATCGCCACGAGCCCTCCGAACGACCAACCCGTCAAGAAGTACGGTCCGTTCGGGTCGAGCTCACGCATGGCTGCCAGGTAGCGCGTGGCCTGCTCGGTGATGCTTCTCTCCACAGCGGTCCCGTCCGCCGGCACGTCTATGCCGAGCACGTTCACCCGCCCGTCGAGCCGATGGGCCAGATGGGCGTAGGCACTCGTGCCGCCACCGATCTCGTGGACGCAGAACAGCGTCGGACGGCCGGGCACGTGGGTGTTCAGACGCACGATCTCCGGCGCGGACGGATCGGGCGCCGATATGGCCCGGGCCGCCTCCCCGGGCTGGCGCAGGACGGTGGCGAGGCCGGCGACCGTCGGAGTCTTCAGAATGTCCTTGGGCAGCAGGTGGAAGCCCCGTGTACGGGCTTCGACCACGACCCGGGTGGCGAGGAGGGAGTGTCCGCCGAGGTCGAAGAAGTTGTCGTGGATGCCGACCCGGTCGACGCCGAGTGCCCGGGCCCAGATGCCGGCGATGGTCGCTTCGGCTTCGTCCCGCGGCGCCGTGTACGAGGTGGCGAGGTCGGGCCGGTCGCCATCGGGAGCGGGCAGGGCCCGGCGGTCCACCTTGCCATGGGTCGTGAGGGGCAGTTCGCTCAGCACCATGAAGGCCGCGGGCACCATGAACTCGGGCAGGCTGTCGGCACACCATCGGCGCAACGCCGACGCTCCGGGCCGCGCTCCGGGTCGCGGCACTACGTAGGCCGTGAGGCGTTTGTCCCCCGGAGAGGCCTCCCGGACGTCGACCACCGCCGACGCCACGTCCTCGTGCGCCGCCAACCGCGCCTCGATCTCGCCCGGTTCGACGCGGAAGCCGCGTACCTGGACCTGGGTGTCGATCCGGCCGAGGAACTCCAGGTTTCCGCTGGGCAGCCAGCGGACCAGATCACCGGTGCGATACACCCGGCGGACCCTTCCGCCGATCTCCACCTCGACGAACTTCTCGGCGGTGAGCTCCGGCCGGTTCAGGTATCCGCGCCCCACACCGACTCCACCCACCAGCAGCTCCCCGGGCACGCCCACGGGCAGCAGCCTGCCGGCTCCGTCCACCACGAAGACCTCGGTGTTCGCGACGGGACGGCCGATCGGCACAACGGCCTCCGCAGACGCGATCACCGCCGTCGTCGCGGTGACCGTGGTCTCCGTCGGTCCGTAGGCATTGACGAGCGGAACCGAGAACCGCTCGAACCACTGGGACACGAGCGGCGCGGAGAGCGCTTCGCCCCCGAGGACCAGCCGACGCAGCGAGGCCATCTTCGAAGGATCGAGGTGTGGGAGCATCTGCTCCCACACCGCCGGAGGCAGATTCGTAGCAGTGATGTCCCGGTCCGTGATGATCTCGGCCAGCTCCTCCGGCGTCCACTCCGGAGCCCGCAGCACCAGCTGTCCGCCCGCCAGCAGCGTCGTGAAGACGTTTTCCGCACCCACGTCGAACGTCATCGAGGCGAACTGAAGAAACGCGTCGCCCTGTCCGAGCCCGTAGTGCAGCCGCATACCCCAACACCGGGCACTGAGTGAGCGGTGCTGGATCATGACGCCTTTGGGGGTGCCGGTCGAGCCGGAGGTGTAGATGACGTAGGCGAGGTGGTCGGGGGTGGTGTGGTGGTCCGGGTTGGTGTCGGGGAAGCCGGTGATGGTGTCGGTGTCGGTGTATACCGTTTGGGCGTTGTGGGCGGGGAGTTGGGGGCGGAGGCTGCTTTGGGTGAGGAGGACGGGGGCGGCGGTGTCGGCGAGCATGAAGGCGAGTCGCTCGGCCGGGTATTGGGGGTCGAGTGGGACGT
>NZ_JBEYXK010000093.1:0-27195 GCF_040645035.1 Streptomyces sp. NPDC046876
CGGCGCTCACCGCCGCCCTGGCGCTGCCCCTGGTGTGGCGGCGCCGGGCCCCGCTCGCGGTGTTCGCCGCCGTGGTGGCCGCGGCCTTCGTCCAGTGGCTGGCGGACGTCCAACTGCCCGCGGACATCGCCCTGCCGGTGGCCCTGTACACGGCGGCCGCACACACGGGCCGGCGCGGCACGCTGCTCGCCGCCGCCGTCGTGGAGGGCGGGGCCGTGCTGGCCTGCCTGCGCTGGGCATCGAACGGCGCGTTCCTGACCCCGTTCGTCGCGCTCTCCGCGACGGTAACCGCCGCCGCCGTCCTCGGGGTGAACGTGCGGACCGGCCGGGCCTACCTAGCCGCCGTGCAGGAGCGGGCCGAACGGCTGGCGCTGCACCAGGAGCAGCAGGCGCTGCTGGCCGTCGCCGAGGAGCGGGCCCGGATCACCCGCGAGATGCACGACATCGTCACCCACAACCTGTCCGTCATGGTCGCGCTCACCGACGCCGCCGTCTACGCGCAGCACAGGTCCCCGGACCGGGCCACCGCCGCGATGCTGCAGATCTCCGAGACGGGCCGGCAGGCCCTCACCGACATGCGGCGCTCGTTGGGCGTCCTGCGGGCCGACGAGCCGGACGCCGAGCGCCACCCGCTGCCCGGCATCGCCCAGCTGGAGGCGCTCGCCGACCAGATGGCCGCCGCCGGGCTGCCGACCGGCCTGGAGGTCCGCGGCGGCCATGCCCATGTGCCGGCCACCGCACAACTCACCGTCTACCGCCTGGTGCAGGAAGCGTTGACCAACACCCTCAAGCACACCCCCGCCGGCACCCGCGCGACGGTCCTGGTCGAGTGCTCCGCCGGGAGCGTCGGCGTGGAGGTCACCGACAGCGGCCCCCGGTCGGCGCTTCCCGCGGCCGCACCGTCCGGCCACGGCATCCCCGGCATGCGCGAGCGCGCGGCCGCCTACGGGGGGACGCTGCGGGCCGGACCGCTTCCGAGCGGCGGCTGGGGTGTGCGGACCCGGCTCCTGCTGGGCAGCGGCGGGACGGGCGCCGTATGACGATCCGCATCGTGATCGCCGACGACGAGGCGCTGCTCCGGATGGCCTTCGGCACGGTCCTGGAGGCCCAGCCCGACATGGCGCCGGTCGGCGAGGCCGCGGACGGCGCCCAGGCCGTCCGCCTCTGCCGGGAGCTGCGGCCCGACGTCGTACTGATGGACGTCCGGATGCCCGGGACGGACGGGATCGAGGCGACCCGGCAGGTCGTCGAGGTCTCCCCGGGAACCAGGGTGCTGATCCTGACCACGTTCGACCTGGACGCGTACGCCTTCGCCGCGCTCGGCGCCGGGGCCTCGGGCTTCCTGCTGAAGAACACCCGGCCCGAGGAGCTGCTCACCGCGATCCGCAACGTCGCGGC
The DNA here is from genome assembly GCF_040645035.1 of Streptomyces sp. NPDC046876. Lineage (NCBI taxonomy): Bacteria > Bacillati > Actinomycetota > Actinomycetes > Kitasatosporales > Streptomycetaceae > Streptomyces > Streptomyces sp. NPDC046876. The sequence goes on from NZ_JBEYXK010000093.1 coordinate 1,399, forward strand.
GGGCGACGCGGTGCTCTCCCCGCGGATCACCCGGCGCCTGCTGGAGGACTTCCGTCCGCACCTGGCCGAGGTGGGCACCGCCGTCCGCGACGAGCGGCTGGACCGGCTCAGCGCCCGGGAGCGCGAGGTCCTCGCCGAGGTCGGTCGCGGCCTGTCCAACGCCGAGATCGCGGCCGCCCTGTACCTCGCGGAGGCGACCGTGAAGTCCCATCTGGGGCGGATCCTGCTCAAGCTGGAACTCCGCGACCGGATCCAGGCGGTGGTCTTCGCCCACGAGAACCGCCTGGTCCCCCCGGCCTGACGCCGGCCGAGGCTCAGAACAGCGGCCGGACCACGGCCCGGACCGGGCCGACCATTTCCACCAGCGACCGGGCGAGGATGCGGTCGCACTCGGAGAACCAAGATCCGCAGCGTAGCGACCCCACCCGCAAACTGCGGATCCCGGTCGCAGATGTATCCGCCACGTTCCAACACGCGCCTTTTCCCGGATTCCGGAGCGACCGAAACACGCCGGCTCGATATCCCGGCTGGCTCGTTGAGCCTCACGACCACGCCGGACGACCTTCCAGGGGGACCACGTTGACCTCGGCAGCGCGCAGATCCCTGCCGTCCTGGGCCGAATCGCACGGCTGTCATGGCGAACCGGCCGGCGGGCAGTGGCAGCGTGTGGCGTGTTCGAAGGCCCTGTACAGGCGCCCGGGGCCGCGGCTGCTGATCCTGCGCTTCGCCCCCGTCCTGCTGCCGGCCTCCCCCATCCGCGCTCTGCGGAAGATCCCCGCCCGCGCGGCCGTGCCGCCCGCCCGTCAAGGAGCACCTTCATGACCACCGCGTCCAGCACGGCCGCGACATACTGGGAGCCGCTCTGGTCCCAGGGCCGCCGCTACCGGCAGCTCGACGACATCGAGAACCGGCTGCTGGACGACCGCCTCGGCCCCGGCCGCGGCCGCCCGGCCCTCGATATCGGCTGCGGCGACGGCTCGCTTGCCCGACACCTCGCCCGGCTCGGCTACTGCACGACCGGCATCGACTGCTCCCCCAGCGCCGTCGCGCTCGCCGCCGCCCAAGACACCGGGTCCGGTCACGAGCCGATCTGGCGGTGCATGGACATCACCACGATTGACCTCAGCGCCCTGCCGGAGCCGGCGTACGCGGTCATCACCTGCCGCCTCGTTTACCGGTGGATCGGCGACAAGGCGGCCTTCCTCGCGAGCGTCCGGCAGCTCCTTGCGCCCGGAGGCGTGTTCTGGGTCGTCACCGAGATCGCCGGCCGCCGTGCGACCAATGACCCGGCTCTGCACCGGCTCGGGATCACCTCGGCGGAGGCGGAGCTCCTGACGTCGGGCTGGTCCGTCGTACGAACGTCGGACCTGGACGTCCTGCGCTGCTACGCCCTGCGCCCCTGACCACCCGCCTTGCTGGACCGGAGCACACCATGCCGGACATCGAGACACACAACAGGGCCGTCTGGTCCACGTACGGCGCCCACCAGAGCGGCAGAGGGATCGAGCTGCCCGAGCTGGATCCGTGGGCCTGGGACATCCCCGACACGGGACCCGGCATCGAGATCCTCGGCGACGTCGCGGGGCTGCGCGTACTCGACCTCGGCAGTGGGCTCGGCCGCCATGCCGCACGCGTGGCCGCCTTGGGTGCGCAGGTCACGGCCGTGGACTCCTCCCCCACCCAGCACCAGCGCGCCGCGGCCCGCCACCCGGGCACCCCTGGTCTCCGCCTGCTCTGCGCCGATGCCGTGGACCACCTGCGCGACGCAGAGCCGTACGACCTCGTGTACTCGGTGAGCGGCCTCCCGTTCGCGGACCCACACAGCCTGCTGCCCGCGCTGGCCCATGGAATCCGGCCCGGCGGGCGCCTGATCTTCTCCGCGTTGCACACCGACTCCCACGGCGACGGCCCGTCGACCGAGGTGGCCGCGCGGCCCGAAGTACTGCGGCTGCCCGGCGCCACCGAGGAACACCCGGTCCATGTGTGGGTCCTGAGCCCGCAGCTGTGGGAGGACCTCCTGGGCGAGCACGGCTTCGTCCTGGAGTCCGTCACGACGATCGGCTCCCCGCAGCCGGAAAGCAAGGTCTCCTACCGGCTGTACGCCGCCCGCCGCCCGCCGCCCAAGCGCGTGCCGAGCCGACCCCGGACCAGCGCGCCACCCCCGCCGGACACGGCGCTCGGAGTCGGCGTGATCGCGCACGGCCCGGAGGGCGTCCTGCTCGGGCAGCATCGGCACGGTACGTGGGAGCTCGCCGGCGGAACCGTCGAGCCGGGCGAGACCTTCACCCGGGCAGCCGTCCGCGAACTCCGCGGGAATCCGGTCTTATCGCCGAGCCCGGCGACGTGCAGATGCTGGGCACCTCCTGGACCGGTCGGGCGACGTCCTCCGGGTGACGGTGCCCGTCGCCGTCACCCAGTGGACCGGCCTCCCCGCAGCAGCGTGAGGAGGCCATCCGAGCCTGGAGGTTCTGGCCCCTGGACGGCTTGCCCGGCCGCTGTTCGTACCGAGCGCCCAGTGCCTGACAGCCTGGAAGCCGGACCTGCCGCTCGACCACCCGCCCACCGACTTCCAGGCCCCCCGCTACCCGGGCCGCGCCTGGCCCGGCCACCACACCCCCCTCGTTCGGCAGAAAGGCACCACCACCGTGACCCCGCCCCCTTCGATGCGCCCTTCCCGTCTCTTCTGGCCGTCTTCGCTCACCCGGACGACGAATCACTCCTCGCCGGTGGCGTGCTCGCCCAGCACGCTGACGCGGGCGCCCGCACCGCGGTCGTCACCGCCACCTGGACGGCCGGCAGCCACCGCATCCCCGAACTCGCCGACGCCCTGGGCGTCTTGGGCGCAGGCATCCCGCGGCTGCTCGGCTACGCCGACGCCCGCAACCCCGCCTCGGCACCCGGCGGTGCCGTACGCCTCGTCGATGCGCCCCTCGACGAGGCCGTCGGCCGCCTCGTCGCACACATCCGCCAGTTTCAGCCCGACATCGTGGTCGGCCACGATGCCCTGGGACAGCTCACCGGGCACCCGGACCACAGACGCGCCCACCAGATCACCCTCCTCGCCGTCGAGGCCGCCGGCCTGCCACACCTGTATCCCGACGCCGGCGAGCCCTGGCAGCCAGCAGCCGTGTACGCGGCCACGCACGCGAAATCCGGTGTTCGCCTGCTGGGCCCGCTGCTTCAGAGCGCGGGGAAGACGGTCCTCGCGGCGCCGGACGCATACGTGACCACGACGGTCGACGTCTCACCGTGGGCCGCCTTGAAGTGGGCTGCGATCCTCGCCCACCGAAGCGAGGTCGCCCGCGAGCGTTCCCTGCCCGGCCTCCTCGCCCGCCTGCCCGAAACCGAACGCGCCGAAATCATCCGCGCCGAGTCCTTCACCCGGCTCTCCCTCGGCCCCGCGCCGTGCGACCCTCACCGGCTCATCGCCTGACCGGCCTACCACCCGCAGGTTGCCCACCTGATCGGGCGGGCACAGCCGTCGTCGCCGGAGCCGCCTTCCAGGACCGCCTCTGGCGCCCCGGGCTCGAGCCGCTCCTGGAGTTCGCCGACCTACGGATCATCCGGTGCACCACACCCGCACCAACCATCGCTCAACGCATCACCGACCGTACCCAGAGCGACAGCCACCGGCTGCCCACGGCGACAAGGCCCTGCTCGCCGACATGGAGGCCGACGTCTACGACCCCGACCGGTTCGTTCCCATCAGTCTGACCGCCTCGAACCTGCTGGTGGACACCTCCGACGGCTACGCACCCGGCCGACGGCCGACGATTACGACGTGCCGCGCCCCTTCCCCACGTATGCGAGTGTCCGGATGTGACAGGACACCGTCATTGAAGCAAGCCGGGACGACTGTGACGATGGGCGCATGTCGCTGACCGTACCCGCTGCGCCTGACACTCCCACCTGTGCCGCTGCTCTCGAAGTCGCCACTGCCTACTGCACCCCGGCCTTGCTGAACCACTCGGTTCGGTCCTATGTGTGGGCGTCCGCGTATGCCGCGGACCGGGGGATCGAGTACGACGCCGAGTTGCTGTACGTGGCCGCGCTGCTCCACGACGTTGGGCTGGTCCCGGAGTTCGACAGCCACACCGTCGCCTTCGACGAGGCCGGCGGACACGTGGCGTGGGTGTTCGCTGCCGGCGCGGGATGGCCGGTAGAGCGTCGGCAGCGGCTGTCCGAGGTCATCGTGCGCCACATGTGGGACTCGGTGGACGTGCAGGAGGACCCGGAGGGCCACCTGCTGGAGCGCTCCACCGCCGTGGACATCTCCGGACGCAATGCAGAGGACTTCGCCCCGGGGTTCCGGGCGCAGGTCCTGGACCGCTACCCTCGCCTGGGCCTCGCGGACGAGTTCCTGGCCTGCTTCCGGGACCAGGCCGCGCGCAAGCCTGAAAGCTCCCCCGCGGCCTTGGTACGCGGCGGTCTCGCCGAGCGCATCCTCGCGAACCCGCACCCGCTGGAAAGCTGAGCGGACCGGACGGTGCCCGGTCGTGGTTCGACCGGGCAGCCGACCGTACTGCACGGCGCTCTCGCGCCGGCGATCGCCAGCCACCCGCCCAAACGCAAAGTCGCTCCTCTTCGGAATGCAACTGGGCAAGGTCTAGGCCCGATGGCCACTCAACCGCTGTGGGTAGCGCTACGCCCAGCGAACATCGTCCATCCCACGCTCGGCACGTATGTGAGCCGCCCGCAGAGAGGAGATGGTCACCTGCTTGGTCATCTCCTGGTCGATCCGCGCGGGTGCCGACGGTGCAGCCTGCGATCTGTCTGGATCATCGCCAACTGCTCAGGCCCGACGGCGGCCCGTCTTGATCCACTCCGACGCAACAGCGCATGTCACGAAGGGCGCAACAAACACCGTCAACATCCACAAACCCACACTCGCCGGCGAGTAGATGAAGTAGCTCCACCGCTCCGGAAGGAGCGATGGAGCCAGCAAGAGCACGACGAGCAGGACCCACGTGGCCAGCACCACGGCTGCCGTGCGGACTGCCACCATCCCCCATCACCCTTCCACCATGTCCGCGCGCAACTCCATCGTCGCCGCGTTACGCCTCTGTTCGTCCACCCCCACGGCCACGCGCCCCAAGCGGGGTCTGCAAGCCCTCCCCCGATATCCCAGTCCAGGGTGATGCGCAGCCGCCGGGCCCTGAACGGAAGCGGTCGGTGACTCAGACCTCACCGAGCACAGGGGCCGGCGGCCGTCAAGTGCCCTACAACCTGGCGGGCCTGCTCCGGGCGCAGCGGGGCCGTTCAGTCGTCCTGGCCCTCGACATCGTCAGCGAGGGCCGGCCACAGGTCATCGAGCGGGAACCTCGCGTGCCCCCTCTTGCGCAGCACACCAGCAGTTTGCGGAACCCGTCGTCGTGGCCTGGCCGCTGGCGCGACATCGGTTGCCACCGCGCCCCGGCAGCCGAGCCTCGAACCCCATCAGGAGCCGTCTCCGCCGCTCATCCAGGTGCGGCTGGGCAACTCACCAAAATGTGAGGCCGTCCGCCCTCACATTTCCGGGGCCTACGTCGTCGGACCCTCGAGACACCATCGATCCAGCGCCACGAGGCAGAAGGAGCCCCCCGTCATTGACTGCCTGACCTCTGCCGTCATGACGGACTTCCCGTCATCACTACTAGCTGTTTAACGGTCCCCGTTCCCGATACGTCACCAGAAGGAGTTCCCACCATGTCAGTCATGCGGAAGGCTGCGGCTTCGGCTGCCGCGTCCCTCATCGTCCCGTCATTTCCGCCAGCCGGACAGGCGGAGACCCTCGACAACATGTACGCCGCCAACTACTACGGGCCCCGATGCGGCCACACCACCCTCTCCAGAACTGCGGCGCCCGCGAACGGGCCTTCCGCGCCCCTGAACCCGGCCGCTGGCACGACTGCCACCCCAGCCCGCCGACTCCTCGGTGGCGTAGCACGTGCGCACGGGCGCCTGAGTAGTCGTACTCAGGCGCGCCAACCCCACCGTTCCGGTACTGGCTGCCGAACGAACGGGGGAAGTCGTGAGACGACGCCGGTCAAGGCTTGAAATGTGGGTGCCGGCTTGCTGCTTGGCGGTGGTGGTCGGGCTGTTGGTCTGGGTGGACGTGCTCGTCCGGACCGGGGACGCCGGGTTCGCCGGCATGTGGTTGATGCTGGCCACCGCACCGCTCAGCCTCCTGGCCATGGGGCTGATCGCGCCCGATCCCGAGTCGCTCGGCGTACCGGAGGGCGCACCGCCCGTCCACACGGGCCCTGTGCCGCCCGGGCCCCAGCCCGTGCCTGCGCTTGTGCCTGTGCCTGTGGGACCGCCTCCGACCGACTCGGGAGCGAACGACATGCCCGGCGCCGAACTGTCCGACATGTGGGTGGGGTTCCGGCTCTACGGTGTGAACCTGGCCTGCGCCCTGGTCAACGCCACGGCGCTCTGGGCGCTGGTACGCAGCCTGACCGGCATCCTCGCACGCCGCCGACACGCTCCCGGACTGCCGTAGCTCAGGGGTGGATGCGCGCCTGCGTCAGGAGGATTGCGGCATGCCACGGCTTCGGCCGAACCACCCCACACCCACGCGTCAGCAGTCCCGGAACGGTCGACTTTCCGGACAAAAGACCGTCAATTTGCTCTGTCTCTATGGAGGGATCATCGGCATGGAGATTCTTCGGTATGTGTTCCTTGTCTTCCACCTCTTCGGGTTCGCCGCGCTCCTGGGAGGCATCTTCTTCCAGCTGAGAGGGAAGGACCCGGTGACTGGCAGTTACATGGTGAGCAGCGCGGTCGTTCAGCTGGTCACGGGTGCGGGACTCATCTGGACCCGAATATCCCTGGACCTGCCGGTGGCTCAGGCGAAGATGGGGGTGAAACTGGCCTTGGACGTCCTGTTGGCGGTGACAGCGCTGGTGGGCATGCGCAACAAGCAACCGTGGGCCTTCTTTGCCGTGGGGGTGTTCACGGCGGCCGCAGCCATCGTGGCCGTCGTGTGGAAGTAGTTCCTCAGCGGGCCCGGGCGGGCATTTCCTGGGCTGGCCCGCACCCGGGGGCCTTGGCCCGCACCGCTGCCGGCGCCCCGGCGTGGCGGCTGGTGTCCGCGCCGGCGGACAGATATTCGCCCAGCCCGGCGCGTAGCCGCAGGGATCACCGGATCGTTGGTTGATGTGTGTCGTTGACTGACGCCCAGTAGGCGCGTATCGAGCCGTTGCTGCCGGATCGGACGCCGAAGCGGGGTGGGTGGTGGCGTGATCACCGGCAGGTGATGGACGCCATCGCGTTCAAGTACCGCGCGGGCACGCCGTGGATGGACCTGCCCGAGCGCTTCGGGTCGTGGAAGGGCGCCCACAGCAGGCTGCGGATGTGGGCCATCGACGGCACCTGGGAACGCGTCTTCGCCGCCCTGCTCGCCAAGGCCGACGCCGAGGAGGACCTGGACTGGGTCGTCGCCGTCGACTCAACCATTCGTCCGCGCCCACCAGCACGCCGCCGGGGCCCGTCAGAAGGGGCCCCGGCCGGCGAGCCGGCCGACCATGTCCGCACTCCGAAGAGGTCTTCGAGGCCGCCGATGCCGAGAAGCCGGCCACCGAGGGGTGGCAGCGCTACGACGTCGAGTCCTTGTACGCCTGCAACTCCTCCAGGCTGCGAAACCCTCGACCTCGACCGGAGCGGCCATTGCCTTCACCTGAGCGGGTGTCGTCAAACGAATGACGACAGACGTCGCGCTGCGCATCCACGACGGCGCGTTCTCCGCCACGGACCTCACCGCCCGCCACCCCCGCACCGGCGAACTGCTGTCCACAGTGAAGTTCATGGTGCAGGCCCTCCCGCGAACTCCCACGCGAGCTCATCTACGACGGACTGCGGGCCGCCGAGGCCAAGGGCAACGAGGGCGCCGCCCGGCCGTCCCTGCCGACAAGACCGACGCCGTGCGCACCGCGTACCTGGAGGGCCGCTCCATCGCCGTTCTCGCCCGCAACCACGGCGTCAGCTGCGGCGCCATCCGTACCGCCGTTGCCGACAGGTTGGGGCGCCGGGTCGGCCGCGCCCGCCTCCTGTCGTTAACCATTCCCGCCGAACCAACCACGCCCTAAACTGCGACCGCTCCAAAACCTGGCGATCATCAGGAGGGCACGCAAGATGTACCGAGCACTGATCTGCGCATTCGCGGCCGTGACGTTAGTCGTGTCCGGGGGAAGTGCCGCCACCGCTTCCGACGGCGCTCCGCCGCGCACCACGCACGGCCCTTGCCAGTACACGCAGACCCCGGACGAGCCGCCCGCGCGCCTTGTTCCACTGCCGCCGGACCCGCGGCGCACCCCCAACCGTGGCACGGTTGACATGGCTGTTCCGACCAGCCAGGGCCCGCTCCCGCTGCGCTTGGACCGGGCCAAGGCGCCTTGCACGGTCCAGAGTTTCCTGCACCTGGCACGGCACGGTTTCTACGACCGCACGGTGTGCCACCGTCTGACGGCATATCCGACGCTGAAGGTCCTGCAGTGCGGCGACCCGACCGGTACCGGTGAGGGAGGGCCCGGGTACAAGTACAAGGACGAGCTGCCGGTGGACCTGCCACCCGCACCGACCGATCCGACCGGCGCGCGCCGCCTGTACGGGCGCGGCCTGCTGGCGATGGCCAACGCCGGTCCGGACACGAACGGCTCACAGTTCTTCGTCGTCTACGGCGACTCCGCACTCCGACCGAACTACACGGTGTTCGGCACGGTCGGCCCCGACGGCCTGGCAACACTCGACAAAACCGCCGCCGGAGGAATCGAGCCGACCGCGGAGAACCCGGCACCGGTCGACGGCACACCCGTGTTGCGGACCGAGCTGCTCCGCATCCGGCCGTCCTGCCGGCACTGACTCCCGGCCGGCCCTGCTCCGCAGGTGGAGCAGGGGTTGGCAGACGTGGGCGAGGACGAGGAGCCGGTCCTCGATTCGAGGACCGGCAACAGCCGCCGGTCTGCAGGTACGACGAGGCCCAGGCCGCGAAGCGGCTGCACACGACGGTCGCGGTGCTGCGCTGGGCGCGGCACGTGGGCGTGGTCCCGGATCCGGACGTGAGCGGCTTCACTGTGGCTCACCTGGGCAAACGGGAGATCACCTTCAGGGGTTCACACTTCCGGTCCCCCGCCTGATGCAACCCTGCAGACAACCTCCAGCCCCCTTCCTGTGCAACCCTCTTCGGGGCCTTCAGTTTGTCCGGTGCTGGATCGCGTACGTCTCGGACGGCACGGCAGTGCCGTCGGCGGTTGGGCTGTCTGTGGGGGTGGGGGCAGGCAGGCGGTGATGGTGATGTGTGTCCGCCGGGGAGCGAGACTTCACGTCCCTGGGCATCCGCGTCGAGCGGTTCCTGACCGACAACGCGTGGGTCTACAGCAAAACACGTGCCGCGACACATGCCGTGACTTCGGCATCAGCCCCCGCTGGACCCGGCCCTGGCGGCCGCAGAGCAACGGGAAGGTCGCACGCTTCCACCGCACCTGCTCAAGGAATGGGCCTACCAGAAGCCCTACGCCTCAGACCACGAACGCAGGGAAGAGTTCACCGGCTGCTGCGCTGGTACAACTACCACCGACCCATACCGGCACCGGTGGCCAAACACCCTCCAGCCGCGTCACCGACCTGTCCCGACAACACACCTAGGCACAGGCTTCCGCAGGCGGCGTGACCGGTACGGGCCCTGCTCCGACGAACGCGTCGGCCCAGTCCCGTACGGCCTGTTGGTACGGGGCGGTGTTGGTGGCCAGATTCAGGTCGTGGCCCGCCCCCGGCTGGACGTACGTGTGCAGGCATGCCGCAGATCCGAAGTACGGGTCCTCCTGGGCCTTGAGCGCTGCCGTACTGGCGCAGTTGCCGCTCAGAGGGTCGCAGAAGAACTGGTCCTGGTCGCCGACGGCGAGCAGGACCGGGTGCTGGATCCGGCGTGAGTACGGCAGGAGGTCGGCCACGCCGAGACCGTCGAGCGCCTCGGTGGCGCTGAACACGTCCTTGGTGGCCTCATCGGTGGCGAGCACCACCGGGTCGGTGGTCGCGGGGGCGTAGAAGTCGGTACCCCGGGTGCCGGGCCTCGTGGTCAGGTACCCCGGGTCGTAGGACTTCCCGGTGAAAGCAGGGTCCAGAGCTGCGGGGTAGAAGGACGAGGTGAAGATTTTCACGACCTCCGGGGCGACGATCCGGTGGGTGATGCCCGTGAGCACCACGGCGTCCGCATCGTGGTAGGTGCCCGCTTCGATGACGCTGATCAGCGAGCCGAGCGAATGGCCGCCGAGGATGGTCTTGCGGAAGACCGTGCCGCCGATCCGGCCGCCGCGCAGGGCCTGGATCACCTGGTGTACGGCCTCGGCCTGGAGGGACGCGGTGAGCAGGGCGCTGGGCGGGCGTGAGCTCGCGCCGGTTCCGAGCCGGTCCACGACGAAGGTGGCATAGCCGGCATCGTTCATGGCCCGGCGGAAGTTGTACGTCTCGGGTCGGTACGGGAAGTCCCAGTAGGTGTGGTTGTACGTTGCGCCGGGCACCAGCACCATCACCGTGTCGGCCGTACGACCCGCGGGCACGCACAGGGTGCCGTGCATCGTCGCCGACACGAGACCGGTGACGGGGACGCCTGCACCCTGGCACGAGATCGGCGCTGCCTGCGCTGCCCTGCCGGGCACGCACACCGCCAGTAGTGCGGCCAGCCCGAGAGCACACCTCACTCGTACGCTATTGCCGTAACGGGCCACACGCGCCTCCACGTTCCGCAGTACGGCAGTCAAGGGCTGCCGACCTGAGCCGAAGACAGAACCATGCAGGCACAGGGCCTGCCCTCTGCTGGTGCTCCCGCGCTCGGGAGGCCACCGCGCGATAAGCACACTGCGCCCGTAGTGTGTCTTTGGCCAGAGCGGGCGAGGGCGGGCGAGGGGTTGTGCAGGGGCGCGCACCCGGCACGCATGGCGAGAGCGCGGCGCGTACGGAGTGGCTTGAAGCAACTGGCCGCACGGCCGCCAGCGCGATGTCGAGGACCGGCCTGCACCCACGCCCACACTGCTGCGGCCGCCGCCCTGGCCCGTTCGGCGAGCCGGTAGACGGTGCGGGCGCCGAACGCGGCGATGGCTGAGGCCCTCCACCGCTCGCGCAGCTCGGTCAGCAACAGCAGCAAGTGGCGAACAGATCCAGGCCTGGCTCGAAGTGGACGGAACCTGCTACTGGCCGAATGTCGCCCTGGCAATCGCCTGGTCGGCGGCGGGCAAGCAAGCCAACCTCATGGCTGTCTCCGGCGAGGCGCCCTACGTGTTCGACGACTCGGAGGAGGGCATGGCGGAATACCTCAGGCTGCTTGCCGAGGACGCCGCGCAACCGGTTACCGACAAGCCGGAGGAGACTGCCGGGGCAACGGTGTGAACGGGGTGCCGAGGGGGCGCTGAGGGCGGCGGCGCCGCCGCCGCACGCCTCGTCGCTGGTCAAGGAGGGCCGGCCCTGTTCGGCTGGGACAAGCCCTCCGGCGGCATCGGCCGCGAGTGGGAGCGGCGCGCCGCCACGAGGAGCGCGAGCGCCTCCTGGTACTGCATCGGTGTTTGCTGCGACGGTCGGGCAGTTTGTGGTGGGGTCCGGCCGCGCCGTCTGCAGTGGCCGGTGCGGGCTGGTGCTCGGTAGTCCTCGCCCGTCCGGCCCGCCGCCGCGTCCGCCTTGCCTTCCGACCGCGCGAGGCTCGCGTACGGACGTCAACGCAGCTGCGCACCTGCGCCGCCCGCCCGGGCGGGCGGCGCAGGGCCGGCTGACCTCACGGTTCGAGGTCGACGACCCCCTTGCCGCCCAGGATGTCCAGCGGCACGGAGACCTGGTCGTGCGTGATCAGCCATTCGCCGTCGATCTTCCGGAAGCAGAAGGTGGCCCGGACCCACATGCCGCCCGCCGCCGTCCCGTCGGGCAGCGTGCCGCTGAGGCGACCGAAGCCGTGCGCGAACGCCACGTCCTCGCCCACCGTGGGCATCAGGTCGCGCACCTCGTAGGTCACGTCCTGGAAGAACGCGAACACTTTCGCCCAGTTCTTGAGTTTCGCGTCGATCCCCACGTGCTGGAGCGGCGGATCGATGTCGAAGGACACGACGTCCGCCGAGTAGAGCCTCCTCAGGACCTCAAGGTCTTTGGCCTGGATCGCATCGATGATCCCGTCCATGTGGCGCCGGATCGCGGTTTCGTCCGTCTCGCGCGGTGCGGGCGTTGCGGTCCGCCCTTCCGTGCTCCGGGCGACGACGCGGTCCAGCAGCGCGTCCAGGGCGCCGACGTGGTGGGCGCCCGGCTTGAGCGTCGCCTGGTCCTCGAAGTCGGTGTGCAGGGACAGCGAGACCTGCGGGGTCACCGCACCCATCCGAAGGAGCTCGCACAGTTCCCGCAACTGCCGGGCCGCACGGGCGCCGCCGCGGACGCCGTAGGAGACGAACCCCACGGCCTTGTGGGTCCACTCCGCGTACAGGTGGTCGATCGCGTTCTTGAGCACGCCGGGAATGGAGGCGTTGTACTCGGGGGTGACCATCACGAATCCGTCGAAGCGGGCGATGGTGTCCGCCCATGCCCGGGTGTGCCCGTGCCGGTACTGCCCGGTGAGCGCGGGCAGCGGCTCGTCCAGATGCGGCAGCGGGTGGTCGAGCAGGTCGATCACCTCGAACTCTGCGTCGCCCCGCTGGGTCGCCCGCTCGTGGACCCACCGGGCAACCTGGTCGCCCTTGCGGCCGGGGCGGGTACTGCCGATGAGTATTCCGATCCTGGTCATCGCTGTCTCCTGAGGTGTTCCACCCGGGTTCTCCGGGCCGGTGGCGTCTCCGAGCGGTACGACGACGCGACCCCGCGGAACGTCAGGGAGAGCCTTGAACCTGACAATCGGACGTGCTGTCTCGTCGGATCGGCGAGGGACGATCCGAGATCAAGGAGCCACCGGAACCATGACCGACCGCGCGAAGTCACGACACGAAGAGTCCGACTCGGGCTTGGACGCGATCATCGGCGAGCGGCGCCAGCTGATCGGTCTGGCCTACCGGCTCCTCGGTTCCCTGGCCGAGGCCGAGGACGCGGTCCAGGAGACCTACACCCGCTGGTATGCCATGTCCCCACAGCAGCAGGCCGCCATCGAGGCCCCCGGAGCCTGGCTGAGAACGGTGGCCACCCGCGTGTGCCTGGACCTCCTCGGCTCAGCGCGGGTACGGCGCGAGCGCTACGTGGGCGAATGGATCCCCGAGCCGCTGCCCGAGCGGACCGACTGGATCAGCGGGCGCCCGGGCACCACCGCGACCGACCCCGCGGACCCGGCCGACCGGGTCACACTCGACGAGTCGGTGGGCATGGCGTTCCTCGTCGTCCTCGAATCCCTGACCCCGGCCCAGCGCGTCGCGCTCATCCTGCACGACGTCTTCGGCTACCCGTTCGCCGAGATCGCGGGGATCACCGGCCGCACCCCGGCGGCATGCCGCGAACTGGCCTCCTCTGCCCGGCGCCGCGTCCGCGCCTCCCTACCGCCTGATGCCTCGACAGCCCACCAGGCGGGCCTCGTCAGGGACTTCAAACAGGCGTGGGACGCCCGAGACATCAACGCCCTCGTCAGCCTCCTCGCCCCCGATGCCACGTTCACGGCGGACGGCGGCGGCATGGTCGCCGCCGCGCTCCATCCGATCGAGGGCGGTGAAGGGATCGCGCGCTACGTCACCGACCTCGCCGTCCGGGCGTCCGGCGGCCTGACGATCCTGGAGCGCACGGTCAACGGCCGGGCCGGTCTGGTGCTCGAGTACCAAGGCGTCACCGCGGCGGTGTGCGCGTTCGACGTCGCGAACGACCTGATCACGCACATCTGGGCGGTGCGCAACCCCGAGAAACTTCGCCCGTGGACGGCGCGCTGACCGGACAGGCGGGTTCCCCGGGTGCCGGATCGGGCGGCCGGGTACTGGTCGGCGCGCTGCTCAGCACTGGACGGCCGGCTTCAGGACGTCCTGGCACCACTGGCGGAAACCGGTGGCGGTGGCGAAGGCCGGGTCTCGGGGTTCGGCGTCGTAGATCCCGTTGTTCTGCGCGTTGACCATGTCGGCCATGTCCTGGGCCAGTGCCGGGCTCGCGCCGCGCTGAATCATCCGGGCCCGGAAGTCCGGGAGGGGGACCTGCCGGTAGCGCACCGCGCGCCCCAGGGTTGCGGAGATGATCTCGGCCATGGCGTCGGGGGTCAGGCTGTCGGGGCTGGCCAGGGGAACGCGGGCCTGTCCGCTCCAGGAGGCGTCCAGCAGGAGCGTCGCCGCGGCAGCGGCCACGTCCCGGGTGGCCACGGTCAGCAGCGGCCGGTCTGCGGCGTTCGCCATGAAGAACGCCCCCTCCGCCGCGATCGACTGGGCCTGGCGGAGCAGGTTCTCCATGAAGAACGGCAGCGCCAGCGCGCGGTAGTGCACGCCGGCGCCCTCGATCAGGTCGTCCATGGCGAGCGCCGCCGACAGGAGCCCGGCCTCCCCCTCGTACCCGTGGCCCAGCGAGGTGACGCCCACGACCTGCACTCCCCGGGCTGCGGCCTCCTGGGCGGCGGCCCGGGTGAAGTCCAGGTAGTAGCCCCTGGCGGGGCCGGCGTTGCGGAAGCCGGCCGGGGGCACGAGCCAGAACAGGCGGTCAGCGCCCTCCAGCGCCTTCGCGATCGTGTCCGCGTCGGCGTGGAAGCCCTCTACCACCTCGACCCGAGCGCGCACGTGCTCCGAAAGCCGGGAGGGGTCGCGGGCGATCACCCGGGCCGTCTCGCCGCCGTCCAGGACACGGTCCAGGACCTGGCGGCCGATGTCACCGGTCGGCGTAGTGATGACGATCATGAATACCTCCGTGAGGGGCAGTGGGCAACGCCGTGGCGAAGGGGCGCGCCGGGCGGGTACTTGCGAGTCAACCCGGGGCAACGTCGCAGGTGAAGGACCGACTTGGCCGCGATTGATACCGTGGCGATATGAATGACCTGGAGGTGCGGCAGCTCCGCTACTTCGTCGCTGTCGCGGAGGAACTGCACTTCGGGCGGGCCGCCGCCCGCCTGGGCATGGCGCAGCCCCCGCTGTCCCGCACGATCCGGGACCTTGAACGGCAGCTCGGGGTGGTGCTGTTCGAGCGGACCACCCGGCAGGTGAGGCTCACCGCCGCCGGAGAGGTCCTGCTGCGCGACGCCAGAACCGCCCTGGAGGCGATCACCGCCGCCGCCCACCGGGCCCGGCACGCGGGCAGCACCTCGCCCCGGCTGCGGATCGCGCTCAAGGCCGGCATCGACGGCGGCCTGCTGCCGCAGATCCTGAATGCCTACAGCACCGACCCCGCCGCCATGCCTCCCGAACTGGTCCTCGGGGGGTTCGGCGACCAGCCCCAGGCACTGCGCGACGGCCTCGCCGACGTCGCACTCGCCCTCTGCCCGATGGACGACCGGGGGCTGGACAGCGAGCCACTGCTGACCGAGCCGGTCCTGGTGGCCATGGCCGCCACCGACCCGCTGGCCGCCCGGACCCGGCTGCGCCTGGCCGACCTGGCCGGGCGCAGCCTCCCCAGCGGCGTCCCGGCCGGCGACGGCCGAACCGCGCCACCCCCACCCGGGGCAACCCGGCCGGCCTCCAACCTGTCGGAGATCTTCAGCCTCGTCGAGACGGGCAGCATCGTGTTCTTCGCGCCCGCCTCGGTCGCCCGGCACAACCCGCGCCCTGGAATCGCCTACCGCCCCGTCAGCGACCTGCCGCACTCCACACTGGCCGTCGCCTGGCCCCAGGACGCCCGCTCACCGGCCGTCGCCGCCTTCGTACGCGCCGCCTGCGCGATCACAGCCGCCCACCACACACGAGCGGAGCCCCAGAAGCAGAGCACGACCACCTGAGCCCCGCCGCCAACAACGATCCGCACGAGCACCGATTGCGGGTCCCGCAACTGTCAACGACGCTCGCGGCAAATACATCCAGCCGGCGACCGGCTCGGCCGTGGCCGAATCGGAGCAGACACGGCACCACTGAGTCGCGGCCTCAAGCGGTCGCCGGCACCCGCACCGCCGACACGGACCGAGCGCGGGAACACCCGCGGCCCGGCGCCGGCACGCGGCGCACATCTCAGCGCGGACGCCGAGGCCGCCGACAGCCCCGAGCCCGCCTTGGTTCGAGAACGGTTTCGAGAGTGCCACCCTCGCGCCGGGCACGGCGCCACCGTTCCACCGACCGCACACTCACCCGCGTGCTCTTCGCCGCCGCGGGTCTTCACAGCCGCCGCGCACCTCTCGCCGCACCTCGCCGGCATCCCTCAGAGAGCGTCAGCCGTCACGATCTGCGATCGGTGCGTCACGCCGGGTCGGCGTGTTGGTGCCGGGCAGTGACCGCGCAGACTGGAGGTGTGCGGGAGATGATCGGCAGTGGGACGGCGGAGCGCGAGCAATTGCTCGCCGCAGCCGTCGTCGAGGCCGTCGACGCAACCGGCGCGTATGCGGGGAGTGTCTTTCTTCGCTCCCGCGACCGCCGGTCCCTCGTGCTGAGCGCGACCTACGGGACAACGCCCTCCCTGCTCGGTGGCTGGCGTCTCATCCCCGTGAGCAGTCCCATACCCGTCGCCGTGGCGTACAGCACCGCGCGCACCGTCTACCTGGCCGACGCAGACGAGACGATGCGCCGGTTTCCCCAGCTCGCCGTAGCGATGCCGTACGCCTTCGGCTCCTGCTCCGTGCCGGTGGCCGCACGTGGGGAGACGTTCGGATCGCTGGCGATCGTCTGGGCGACCTCACCCGGCAACGCGGGCGTGTCCAAGACCCAGCGGCGCCGCAGGTTGCGCTCCATCGCCGGCCGGCTCGGTGACTCCCTGGTCGCCCTGCGTGGCCGTACCGGCGATCCGGTGGAATGCGATCCTGGCACGGCTCCGCTCGAGATCCCGGCACCCGCCGCCAAGGCCGTGCGGGTGGGCTTGTTCGACTGGGACCTGTCTTCCGGCACCTTCACCGTGGACGACGAGTTCTGCGCGGCCTTCGGTCTCGACCCCGGTGCATTCGACGGCCGAGCCGAAACGCTGGCTGCCTGCCTGCATCCCGGTGATCTCGCCGCGTTCCGGGCCCTTGCCCGGGAGGCAGCCGGCGGAGGCCGGACCACCGCGCGCCGCCTTCGGGTACGGGAGCGCGGGGCCGGCAGCAAAGGCCACCACACGGTGGAGGTGTGGGCGCGCCTGCTGCAGACCGACGATGCGCGGGCGCGCACCCACCTGGTCGGTTCGGTCGTGGACGCCCGGGCGGGCCATGCGGCGCTCGTCGCGGTCGAGCGGCTGCGGGACGGGGTGTTCTCCCTCGCCCCCGACGGGCGGGTGACCTACGCCAACCACAGCGCCCTGCGATTGTGGGGCGTTTCCGGGGAAGAGGTGCTGGGCCGGGCTCTGTGGGACGTGGTGCCCTGGCTGTCGGACCCGGACGTCGAGTACCGGCACCGGTCCGCGATGATCTCCCAGACGCCCTCGTCCTTCCTGGCCCGCCGCCCGCCCGACCAGTGGCTCGCCTTCTCCCTCCACCCCCGGCGGGACGGGGTCACCGGGCGGGTGGTCCCCGACACCCGTCCCCCACCGGCGTCAGCGGTCGGCGCCTCCGCGGCGGCAGGGATGCCGGCGCGGATGGGCGTCATGTACCACGTCCTGCAGTTGGGCAGCGCGCTGACCGAGGCGGTCACGGCACAGGAAGTCTGCCAGGTCCTGGCCGACCAGCTGCTGCCGGCGTTCGGGGGGCAGCAACTGGCGATCTATGTGGTCCGCGGCAAGACGATGCACCGGCTCTTCCACACCGGCCGCCACGAGGACTTCCTCGACTGGCTGGAGGGCGTCCCGCTCCACGCCCGCCTGCCCGGCACGGAGACGCTCACCTCCGGTGCGCCGCTCTTCATCGAGTCGCAGCAGGACCTCTCCCGGGGATACCCCGGCATCCCCGTCGGAGAGGTGAGCTCCTGGGCGTATCTGCCACTGATCGCCTCCAGCCGCCCTGTCGGCACCTGTGTCCTGGGCTTCGACGAGGCCCACCGTTTCACGGAGAAGGACCGCGGCGTCCTCACCGCACTCGCCGGGCTGATCGCCCAGGCCCTGGAACGGGCGCGGCTCTACGACTCGGAGTTCGCCGTCGCGCGGGGCCTGCAGCAGACACTCCTGCCGCACAGGCTGCCACTGGTCCCAGGCATCCGTACCGTCGCGCGCTACCTGCCCGGCACCAGCGGAATGGACATCGGCGGCGACTGGTACGACGTCATCCCCCTCGAGGACGGGGTCGCTCTCGTCATCGGAGACGTCCAGGGGCACAGCATCGCCGCCGCGGCCACCATGGCCCAGCTGCGCAGCGCCGTACGGGCCTTCACGGCTGTGGGCGACGCACCCGGCGATGTGATGGCCGGAGTCAACCGGACCCTCATCGATCTCGACCCCGGGCTCCTGGCCAGCTGCTGCTACATCCGCCTCGAACCCCGCAGCCACCAAGCCCACGCCGTAACCGCCGGGCACGTTCCACCCCTGCTCCGCCGTCCCGACGGCCCGACCGGCGCCCTCGACCTCGACGTCGGCCCACTCCTCGGCGTGGAGCCCACGAGCGCCTATCCCCCGACCGGGATCGCCCTGCCGCCGGGATCCCTCCTCGCCCTCTACACCGACGGCCTGGTCGAGGAACCGGGAGCCGACATCGACGTGGGCATCGACCGTCTGCGGACGTCCCTGGCCCACGCCCACGCCCAATCCCTGGACGAACTCGCCGACCGGCTACTGCACAACGCCCGGCGCTCCTCCTACCGTGCCGACGACATCGCGCTGCTCCTCACCGAGCAGTCCCGTCACGACGCCCCATGACACGTCGGACCGGCGTCGCTGCACGATCTCCGCGGTGCGGGCGGTCGTGCGCCGGTCGGCGTAGGCTGACCGGCTCCCCGTACGGGCGGACCACCGTCGTAGTGCCGTGGGGCCCGACGTCGATGCCCCCGCCGCTGTTGCTGCCGTCTGCGTACGCCTGGTGTCCTCTCACCGGTCCTGGGTCACCGCAAGCTGTCGGGTGGCAACGGCCAGGGCAATACCGGCTCGCTCGGATGGCCGACACCCGACGACTGAGTGAGTTGTTCCGCAGCCGGTCTTCACGCGAGTACGACCCGCTCAACCAGCGGCTCGGAAAGATCACTGCCCTGGCCTGATCCGCCACTGTGGGCTCGGCTCGACTGGGTCTGCCCCGATGATGGAGGTGGGAGGTGTCGCCTCGGCGCCTGGCCGACACCCGACTGGCGTCGACTGTATGGACCCGGTCGAATAGTCGACCGGGCGCACCGCGGCACGTGGCAGCGGGCCGCGGCCGTGCACCGCCTACGTTGATCGGGAGAGAAGTATGACCATCAAGGACATCGGGCCGGAACCTCAAAGCTTCGACCTCGAGAGGGCGACGCTCGAGAACACGAACTACCGCTCGGTCGCCTGGTCCGGGAAGTACCTTCAGCTGACCCTCATGTCGATCCCGGTGGGTGAGGACGTCGGCTTGGAGGCGCACCCGGAGACCGACCAGTTCCTACGAGTCGACGCAGGCCGGGGCCGCGTCCAGATGGGCCAAACGAAGGACCGACTCGACTTCGACCGGGAGGTCGAGGACGGCTGGGCGATCTTCGTACCCGCCGGCACCTGGCACAACGTCACCAATATCGGTGACGAAGCCCTACAGCTCTACGCCGTCTACGCGCCGGTCCACCACGCGCCGAACAAGGTCCAGGCGACGGCCACCGACGCGGAGCGCGACGAAGAGTCAGGCAACGACGAGCCGCCAAGCTGGTCGGCCCAGCCTCCCCGCCAGCCGTCGGACGAGCACGCCTGACCAACGAGGGCTCGCCGAGACAGCGGTCCCTGCCCGGCTCCTGGGCTACGAGGGCACCCACTCCATGGCCTGGGCCGCCGCCCTGGGCATCTGGGTCTGCGTCGGAACCTGGGTCGTCGCCGGCGACGTCGCCCACACTCGTTCCCTCACCGGCAACTTCATCACCGGCGCCATCGCCACCCTCCTCGCCCTCGCGGCCACCTCCGGCGTGCGGGGGGGGCGGCGCACGTTGTCTACGCTCCGGGGGTGGGGGTGGTCTCGTCGTCGTTCAGACGGGCTCGCCACTCGCTGACGTATGCGTCGGGCATGGAGGCCAGGCGGGCGATCTCGGTGTCGCTGCGGCCGTCGGACCAGGCCAGGATCCGTGTCACGGTGCGGTTTCGTCCGGCGCGGAAGTCCTTGATCATGTTCTCGAGACGTTCGATTTCCTCGCCTTCGAAGACGAGCTGTTGGTCGACGCCGGCGCGTTCCTCGGCGCGCAGGCGGCGGAGGTAGGTGTTGAGTCCGGTCAGGACGAGCCCGTGTTCGCGCGCTGCGTTTTGGAACCTGTCGGCCAGGTCGTTCAGCACGCAGTCGGTGACGTCGGCGAGGTTGGCTCCAAGGGGTTTGGCCGCTTCCCACGTGCTTTTGCCGGTCTCCGTCGTCTCCAGCCAGGTGCGGGCGTCCGTCGGGGTGCGGTCGCCGCACGCCTGTGCGCGGTAGGCGTACAGGGCGGCGCGGTGGCCGTAGAAGGTGAAGCCGTCCTCGATCTGCCTCTCGGCGGCGTGGCAGGTTCTGCCCGGTACTCCCCCGTAGCCGGTGGCGGGGTGGTAGTCGGCGTAGGCGTCGAGTTCGGCGTCTCCGGCCACGGCCCAGGAAGGATCGCAGAGCTCGGGGTTGGCGGCGAGGAAGGCTCCGACCTCGACACGCCAGGCGGGGGTCGGTGTCGTGCGTGGCCTGGGCCAGTGGAGTGCGCCGGAGGGGTCGAGGGTGTGGGTGGTCGTGTGCTCGATGTCGTCCCAGGCGGTGGCGGCCTCGGCCGACCACTCCAGTTCGCCGTCCGGCCCGATCCGGTGGATCGAGTCGACGAGGCGCTGCACGGCGGGCAGTATGCGCAGTGCGAGGGTGTGGAGCTCTTCGGCGGTGAAGAAGCGCCAGGTGCAGCCGTGCTCTTGGTCATGGGTGAGGTGGCTGAGGAGTTGCACCATGGTTCCGGGGGCGGGGATGGTGCCGTCGCCGAGGGCCCTGCGGGGGAGGCCGGGGAGTTGGCCGGCGAGGTTGTCCTGGGGGGCGCGCCAGTCGGTGTCGCCGTACCAGACGGCGCCGTCGTTGGGGTCGACTGCCAGCCACTGCTGGTATCCCGTTCCGGGGCCGTAGCGCTGCTCCCGGTGTTCGGCGTGCTCGTCGTGCCATACGTACTCGGCTGGTGGCGGGTCCAGCACTGCGGCCATGAAGCCGTCCTCGGGGCGGTAGCCCGTGAGGACGCGGGCCGTTCTCGACGTGCTGTCGGCTGCGGTCATGAGGGGTTTCCTCTCGGTGGAACGTCAACCGCGGCCAACGTAGTCCGCTCGCCACATAGTAGTTCAACTTTCAGCCACTGCGTCCGATAGTCGGACGCGCCGGAAACGCTGGCCTCCCGAAGGGGTCTACGCGCGTGCAAGTGGCGGCAACTTGGCTGTATTTGACGTGGCCTTCACGGTCTGTTCACGTCTGGTTGCGGGGTCTGTCGGCCTGCGGGAAGGGGGACGGGAAGCAGCGTCCCGAGCCCCTTCCCGCAGGAGCGCCGCCCCGGGCCTGCGGGCTGTGGGTGGGTGGGTCGTTGGCTGGTCACGCAGCGGACCGGCCGCCTGTGACTGCCCGCGCCGTGCGCATCAGGAGAGTGCGACCCGCGCTTGGTCGGCGAGTATCTGCTCGAGGTCCAGGACGGCGCGCGGGGTGTGCCGGGTGTCGATACGGACGGCGTAGATGAAGCGCGTCAGCTGGGGTGCGGCCAGGGGGCGGGCGACGATGTCGGGGCTGGCGCGGGGCAGGGCGAGTTGCGGCATGAGGGCCACGCACAGGCCTGCGGCCACGAAGCCGAGCACGGTGTTGAAGTCGTCTCCCTCGTACTGCAGACGGGCCTGGAAGCCGGGCGTTTGGGCCATCTGGGAGAGCAGTTCCAGGCGCAGTGCGGCCTCCGGGGCGGCGATCCACGTCTCGGAGGCGAGGCTGGCCAGGTCGATGACCTCCCTGTCGGCCAGGCGGTGGTCCGCCGGCACGACGGCCACCACCGGGTCACGGGCGACCAGGGTCCGGCGCAGCATCCGGGGCGGGGGCACGGGGATGAAGTCGTAGTCGTAGCTGAGGGCCAGGTCCATGTCGCCGCGCTTGAGCCGGCTGTAGCCGGCTTCGGGTTCGAGTTGGGAGAGGCTGACCTGGACGTGGGGGTAGGCGCTGTGAAGCCGGGCCAGGGCTTGCGGAACGATGCTGGTGGCGGCCGAGGCGAAGGCGCCGAGGCGGATCCGTCCGGCGGTGCCGGCGCGCATGGCGTCGAGTTCGGCCGACGCCGCCGCCAAGGCGCTGCGGACGCCCTGCTCGGCATCGAGGAGGACTTCGCCGGCAGGTGTGGCGCGCACGGGGCGGCGCTCGAGCACCCTGAGGCCCGCGCGGCGTTCGAGTTCGGCGATCTGCTGGGAGACGGCGGGCGGGCTGTAGCCGAGTTCGCGCGCGGCGGCGCTGAAGGAGCCGTGCCGTACGACGGCTTCGAGGGTTGCGAGCAGGCGGGGGTCGAGTCCGGACACGGAGTTAAGGCTCACTTATCTGTCGCGAAGATGTGTTTTCTTGTGATTCAAGATGAACGCCAGCAGGATTCTTGCCAGCGGCAAGAAAAACGCAAGCCTGCGTTCCAGGGCCGCGCGAACGCCTCTCCCCCACCCTCACGGCGCCCTCCGCCGGCACCGCCTTGCCCCTCCCGCCGCAGCCTGCCGTGCCCGGGGCAGGGCGGCAGGCGGGTGCGGATCGAACCGCCGACGGGCACCCCTCATGCCCCGAAAGGAAGTGGTATGCCCCAGCCACCGCTCATCGGACTCACCACCCACCTCGCCAGCGCGCAGTGGGGCGAGTGGGACCTGCCCGCCGCGGTGCTGCCCGCGGCGTACGCGGACTGCGTACAGGCGGCGGGCGGCCGCACCGTGCTGCTGCCGCCGGACGTGCCCGCCGCCGCGGCCGATGTGGTCGGTCGTCTGGACGCGATCGTCCTGACGGGGGGCGAGGACGTGGACCCTGCCCTGTACGGGGCGGTGCCCCACCCGCGTACGGGGCCGCCGGTGCGCGAGCGCGACGAATGGGAGCTGGCCGTGCTGGCCGCCGCCCTCGCCCGCGACATACCCGTGCTCGGCGTGTGCCGGGGACTGCAGGTGATGAACGTCCACGCCGGCGGCACCCTCATCCAGCACCTGCCCGACCGTGTGGGCCACCACGACCACAACCCCTACCGGGGCCACTTCTGCGCCCACGCCGTGACCACCGTGCCGGGAACGCGGATCGGCGCCCTCCTGCCGGGAACCCGTCAGGTCGCCACGCACCATCACCAGGCGGTGGACCGCCCGGGCGCGGGGTTGATCGTGGCCGCCCGTGCGGCGGACGGCACCGTCGAGGCGCTCGAGAGCACCCGGCACCGCTTCGCCCTGGGCGTGCAGTGGCACCCGGAAATGGGCGTCGACGTGCCGGTCATGCGTGCCCTGGTGGATGCGGCGGCCTTCGCAGCGGACACCGACGAGGCTGCGGGTGCCGGACGAAAGGAGCGCACGGCGCGAAGCTCGCCGCGCGGGATTTTCCCGACACAGGTGTCTTGACACCCTGCGGCGCAGCCCGCAGGATCACAGCGTGAACCTGTCAGACAGCCAGACAGGTGGCTCCCTACCGCGGCGCGTCAGCGCCATGGAAGCGGTCTTCGGCCACCTGCGCAGCGCCATCGAGCGCGGTGAGTACGTCGTAGGCGACAAGCTCCCCTCCGAAGCCGAGTTGTGCCGCACCCTGGAGGTCAGTCGGCCCGTACTGCGGGAGGCCCTGCGGGCCCTGCAGGCCATGGGGTTGACCATCTCCAAGAGCGGCAAGGGCACCTTCGTCGTGGCGAACACGGTCGAGGACCCCACCTTCGGCGACTACGCCGCCAGCGACCTGCTGGAGGTGCGCCGGCACGTCGAGATACCGGTCGCCGGGTACGCCGCGCTGCGCCGCACCCCTGAGGACCTGGACCATCTGGGCCATCTGCTGGAGCGGATGGAGCGGGAGACCGACACCACCGCGTGGGTGGCGATGGACACCGTCTTCCACCTGGCGGTGGCCGAGGCATCCCGCAACCCCGTCTTCCGCCGGGTCATCGAGGAGATCCGCGACGCACTGGCGCGTCAGTCGACCTTCCTCAACGAACTGGGCGGCCGGCGCGAGCAGTCCAACTGCGAGCACCGGGCGATCCTCGAGGCGCTGGCCGACGGCTCCGAACACGACGCGGTCGAAGCCATGTCCCACCACCTCCTGCGGGTCGAGACGACCCTCACCGACATCGTGCGCCCCCAGCGCACGGCCACCCCTACGGAAGGCAGACCCGAGGCGTGAGCGAGCAGTTCCTCAAAGACGAGAAGCGCCCCACGACCCGTCACGTCGACGCCGGGGACACCGGCTACAGCAAGTCCTTGAAACCCCGGCACGTCAACATGATCGCCATCGGGGGTGCGATCGGCACCGGGCTCTTCCTCGGCGCGGGCGGACGCCTCGCCGACGCCGGGCCCTCCCTGTTCGTCGCCTACGCCGTCTGCGGGATCTTCGCGTTCCTCGTCGTGCGTGCGCTCGGCGAGCTCGTCCTGTACCGGCCGTCCTCCGGCGCCTTCGTCTCCTACGCCCGGGAGTTCCTCGGGGAGAAGGGTGCCTACACCGCGGGCTGGATGTACTTCCTGAACTGGGCGACCACCGGCATCGCCGACATCACCGCCGTGGCCACCTACACCCACTACTGGCACCTGTTCTCCGACGTCCCGCAGTGGGTGATCGCGCTCATAGCCCTGGCCGTGGTCCTGACCGTGAACCTCATCTCGGTGCGGATCTTCGGCGAACTGGAGTTCTGGTTCGCCATCGTCAAGGTCGGCGCCCTGGTCGTCTTCATGGGGATCGCGATCTTCCTGCTGGCGACCCGGCACCCCGTCGACGGCACCGTCCCCGGGCCGGCCCTGATCACCGACAACGGCGGGATCTTCCCCAACGGCCTGCTTCCCATGCTGCTGATCATCCAGGGCGTCGTCTTCGCCTACGCCTCCGTCGAGCTGGTCGGCGTCACGGCCGGTGAGACCGAGAACCCCGAGCAGATCATGCCGAAGGCGATCAATTCGATCATGTGGCGCGTGGGCCTCTTCTACGTCGGCTCGGTTGTCCTGCTGTCGATGCTGATGCCCTGGAGCAGCTACAGCTCCGGCCAGAGCCCGTTCGTGACCGTGCTCTCCCACATCGGTGTCCCGGCGGCCGGCGACGTGATGAACCTGGTCGTCCTCACCGCGGCCATGTCCTCGCTCAACTCCGGCCTCTACTCCACCGGCCGCATCCTGCGCTCCATGGCCGTCAACGGTTCCGCCCCCCGCTTCACCGCACGGCTCAGCCGTACCCAGGTGCCCTACGGCGGCATCCTGCTCACCAGCGGCATGTGCGTCCTCGGCGTCGGGCTCAACTTCGTGGTTCCGGCGGACGCCTTCGAGATCGTGCTCAACCTCGCCGCCATCGGCATCCTCGCGACCTGGGGCATGATCATGGTCTGCCACCTCCTCTTCTGGCGCAAAACCCGCAGCGGCGAGCTGATCCGCCCCTCCTACCGCCTGCCGGGCTCCCCGTGGACCGAACTGGTGACACTGGCCTTCCTCGCCTCCGTCCTGGTCCTCATGTACGCCGACGGAGGAGCCGCGCGCACCACCGTGCTGTGCGTGCCGCTGATCGCCGCAGCCCTGGTCGTCGGCTGGTACGCGGTCCGCGGCCGCGTGGCACGCGCCGCCGCCGAGAGCGACGGCTGAGCCGGG
>NZ_JBEYXK010000094.1:0-26365 GCF_040645035.1 Streptomyces sp. NPDC046876
GATGCCGCCCTTGGTCTCGATGCCGAGGGACAGCGGGGTCACGTCGAGGAGCAGGACGTCCTTGACCTCACCCTTGAGGACACCGGCCTGGAGGGCGGCGCCGATGGCGACGAC
Source organism: Streptomyces sp. NPDC046876 (assembly GCF_040645035.1). Lineage (NCBI taxonomy): Bacteria > Bacillati > Actinomycetota > Actinomycetes > Kitasatosporales > Streptomycetaceae > Streptomyces > Streptomyces sp. NPDC046876. Next base: position 115 of record NZ_JBEYXK010000094.1, read on the forward strand.
CTCGTCCGGGTTCACGCCCCTGTGCGGCTCCTTTCCCGTGAGCTTCTTCACCAGGTCGGTGACGGCGGGCATCCGGGTGGAGCCGCCGACGAGGATGACGTGGTCGATGTCGGAGACCTTGATCCCGGCATCCTTGACGGCCTGGTGGAACGGGCCTTCGCAGCGTTCCAGCAGATCGGCGGTGAGCTGCTGGAACTGGGCCCGGGTGAGCTTCTGGTCCAGGTGCAGCGCGCCCTCGGCGGAGGCGCTGACATAGGGCAGGTTGATCGTTGTCTCGGTCGCGGCGGACAGCTCGATCTTGGCCTTCTCCGCGGCCTCGCGCAGGCGCTGCGCGGCCATCTTGTCCGTGGACAGATCGATGCCGTACCCGTTCTTGAACTGCCGGACGAGGTGGTCGACGATCCGCTGGTCCCAGTCGTCGCCGCCCAGGTGGGTGTCGCCGGAGGTGGCCTTCACCTCCACGACGCCCTCGCCGATGTCCAGCAGCGACACGTCGAAAGTGCCGCCGCCGAGGTCGAAGACGAGAACGGTCTGGTCGTTCTCCTTGTCCAGGCCGTAGGCGAGAGCGGCCGCGGTCGGCTCGTTGACGATCCGCGCCACCTTCAGGCCCGCGATCTCGCCGGCCTCCTTGGTCGCCGTGCGCTGCGCATCGTTGAAGTATGCGGGCACGGTGATCACCGCGTCGGTGACGTCCTCGCCGAGGTACGCCTCGGCGTCCCGCTTGAGCTTCTGCAGCACACGGGCCGAGATCTCCTGCGCGGTGTACCGCTTGCCGTCCACGTCGCCGTTCTCCGGGAAGCGCCACGAGGCGTCGCCCATGTGGCGCTTCACCGAGCGGGCGGTGCGGTCCACGTTGGTGACGGCCTGGCGCTTGGCGATCTCCCCGACCAGCACCTCGCCGCTCTTGCCGAAGGCCACGACCGACGGCGTGGTCCGCGCCCCTTCTGTGTTCGTGATGACGGTCGGCTCGCCGGCCTCCAGGACGCAGACCACCGAGTTCGTCGTTCCAAGATCAATACCAACTGCGCGGGCCATCTCCGGCCTCCCGTCATGGCGCTCGAATCCGCAGGAAAACCTCTCAAAACGAGACATAAAACTTGAGTCGCCTTATGTCAAGTGTGTCCTCGATGCCGGCAGTGGTCGTGTAGCCGTCGCCGGCGGACCAGGCGGCGGCCCCCTCCGGGGGGCACCGCCGCTGAACGCCAGTCGTCGGGGCGGACGCCTGGCTCGGACCGAGGCTGCCGAAGCCTGCCCGCGGCCACCGCTACCGGTGCTCCGAGCGGCTGGTGTCACCCCCGCCCGTGGCCTCCTCACCTGCCCTCGTCGGCGGTGCCGTGCGCTCGCCCACAGGCTGCCGTTTCGGGAGGTCTGCGAGGAGCGAAGGCATCCTCCCCAGTGCAGCGGCGCCAGGTGGGCCGGCTGCGGTCTTCCCCGGTCGGGGTACCCCCGCCTCGTGGAGCAGCGCCGAGTGACCGCGTCGGTCGCGGGGCTACACCGGCCCTGCCTGCGCTTTCATCCCGGGGTCGTGTGTCCGGTGCCGGTGGTGGTGATGCGGTTGACGGCGAGGAACAGCTCGGCTTCTGTAGGGCGCGGTAGGCGGTGGTGCGGCCCATCAGCCGCACAGGGTGTAGGCGGCGTCCTCCAGCCCGGCCTGCAGCCGGCTGTCGTCGGGGGCGGCGAGGAGGCGGCGGCGCAGGGCGCGGAAGCGGGCCAGCTGCTCGCGGGGGATGCGGTTGCGGGCGCAGGCGGCCAGCGGCTTCGGTGTGGTGGTCGGGGGAGCAGCGGGCTTGCTCGACCGCGGACCGTACGGCTTGCTCGAGGCGGCCCGGAAGTGGTGCATGGCGGGCCATGGCCGCCGCCAGGTCCGGTGCGTTGCAGCCAGCGACCTGGGCGGCTTGGGCGAGTACTGCCTGCGCGGGGTTGGCGCGTCAGTACGACACCAGGGCCATGAAGACGCCCCTGGCCCGCTCGCCGGGCTCCCCTCCGCCTGCCGTCCCCACGGCACGGGGCCGGGGGCTGGCCGCTTGAGGAGGCCCACTCACGCACACCTGCCAGATCGTAGGAGGCCCACGCCGCGGCGGGCTTCCGGCTCGCCGGACACCGACGGTGCCGCACGAAGGTCATGATCTTGATTCGTGCCAGCCGCTCCAGGTCTGGCCCTGCTGTGCGGGCAGGTCTTGCTCCGCCGCGGTGAGGCGTTGCTCGCTCACGTGCTCTGCTGTGCATTTGAGCATGGAGGACTCCTGGGGGCGAGTGGGTCAGTGCATCCCGCTCCAGGCGTTCGGGGTCGGCTGCTGCACGCGCCCGCCGGTTTACGGGGCGTCACCCGGGCGGTGGCCGCTGAGGCAGACGCCTGCCGGGCCGGGTGCACGGACCTCCGGTGGAACCGATGCCGACGACTGCATCGGGCTCTCCGGGGGCGGTCCAGGTCACCGGGCAGCGGAGGCGACCGGAGTGGCTGGTGATCTGCCAGGCTTGTCACCGCGCCGGCCCGGACCCGGACCCGGACACGAGCTGAGTCGTCCAACGTACGCCCCGGCGTACGGAGACGGCGAGGCCGCGGCCGCGGCCCTTGCGCCGGTGGTCGCTGGCGCATCTTCGGTGAGGGCTAGGACGTTGACTGGGCAGGTCCTGGCCACGAGTGAAGCGAGGCATGTGTGAGCAGCCCCTCTGTCTTTTCCGAAGATTCCCTTCAGGCGTTCCGTCACCTGTCCGAGCGGAGGGACGTCAACACCGTGATCCTCCACCGTCAGGGCGCGGCCGGTTCTCTGGCAGTGGAGGTGGAGGCCAACCTGACCCATGAGGAACTCCTCGAGGCTCTTCCTGCCGATGAGCCTCGGCTGGTTGTCCACGAGCTGGCCTTCGCCACCCCGGACGGCACCCGCCGCAACGAGCAGCTGCTGATCTTCTGGGACCCCGTCGGCGCCATGGGCCGGGAGCAGGCGTACGCGGCCGCCTTCACCGCTCTGCAGACGCTCCTTGAGGCCTCCCGGGTCCAGCTCAAAGTCCGGCAGGCCGACGAGTTGGAGTACCGAAAGCTTGCCGCGCTGGCCAGTACGGCCGCCGAGCACCGGCCAGGCGGGTGACACCCGGCCGCAGTCTCGCAAGCGTCGGTCTCAGCCCCGCCCCTGACAGGCAGCAAGCATGCGGTTGACCGTGTGGCTGGGCCAGCAGCCGGCTCCCTTACCGCGGGTGCTGGAGCAGGGCCGGCCGCAGCACAGAGGACGAACGAACCGGAGAACGCCCAGCCACGCAGTGGTATCCACCCTGTCCGAAGAACACCCCTTTGCCATCTCCGAAATCAGGGACGACGCGAAGCGCGCGCGTCACCATGGGCACCCGGGGCGCCCACGCGCACCGGGTGGCCGCTCCTGCAAAGCCCCTGAGGGCGTGAAACCACCAGCCACACCGGTCTTCCTGGGCCGACTGACGACTTACCGAGGATCAATGTCCCGTTTCCACGAACGCTGCCGAACCGCCCGCATGGCCTGGCTGCCCTTTTTGTGCGCGTCGGTTCTTTGTCAGCTGGTATCAACGAGCGCTTTCAGCGCTCATGCCGCTGAGCACTTGTCAAAACAAAAGGTCAATTGGGATGCCATTGCCGAGTGTGAGTCCGGTGGCAACTGGCATGCCAACACCGGAAACGGCCATTACGGAGGTCTGCAGTTCACACAATCGAGTTGGAATGCCGCAGGCGGTGCCCGATACGCCCCTCGCGCCGACCTCGCCAGCAGGTCGGAGCAAATCGCTACTGCCCAGAAGCTGGCCGCCATGCAGGGCATGGGCGCGTGGAGCTGCGCCCGCCGGTGATCCCTTGTGCTCTGCACGACGAGGGCGCAGCCCGGGTGTTGCCGAAGTCCAAGGTCGATCTGTACGCGGCGATCCGTCCTGATGCCAAGGGCGGCAACAGGCAACCGCCTGAGCTGCCGGGATGTAGATGTGGGCGCGGATCTGCTTCACCGGATGGCCCAGCCGGTCCGCCAGCACCGTCAGCTCGTCCTCGCTGAACCAGTGGCGCTTGGGGTTCCGGATGGCGATCTCAAAGCGGGCGAAACCACAGGGCCAGTCGTATTCCAGGGCGTCCAGAGTGGTTGGTCCTCCGCAGCACGGGACCTCGGTCGCGAGCGTGGTGAAGCCGTCGTCGCAGTCAGCACCCAGGCGGTCGCCCCACCACTCCGTGCCGATGGACGCCTGGCACAAGGGGCAGCCGATTCTCTCCAGGTTGACACCACAGTCGACGAGGGTCACCACGTCGGCCACGTCACGTCGATCTCCACGTCCACGCCGTCGGCAACTCCGGGAGTCAGCTCCTCAACGAGCGCGATGACGCGATCAACCGCATCATGATCCGGCTGCCAGCGCGGATCACTCGGAATGATCGACAGGACGTCATCGCTCATAGTTCCACACCTCGTCAGGCCACTGCCGCGACGCGATGCTATCGATCACCTGTTTCTGGGTTCGGGGAGCAGGTCCAGCGAGGGGGCGAGCACCGGCAGTCGGCCCGCGTGGAGCTCCCTTCGTCCTGCGGACGCCACCTCCCGCTTCTCGGACCCGGTCTCCGTGATCACCTGTATTCGAATGCCGGCCGGAGGGATCCCGGGGTCGGGGCATGGTGCTTCGGCTTGTTGTGAAGACCTTCTTCCATGTGTCGACCGCCGCCTATCCGTCCGACGTTCGAACGGGCATGATCTACTCGACCAAGATCAACACGATATGAAACGGGGCACCCATGACCAACGCCGTGAAGGGTCCTGCCAGCTACTTCCCCTCCATCGAGAAGAAGTACGGCCGCCCGATCGCCGATTGGAAGGACCTCATCCGCGCCTCCTCGCTGACCAAGCACATGGAGCTGGTCAACTGGCTCAAGTCAGAGCACGGGATCGGCCACGGCCACGCCAACGCCCTCGTCGCCCACACCCTCGCCGAAGACAACGGCAAGTGATCAGGTGGCGACGCCGAGCTTTGCGGTCAAGTTCACCGTCTCGGCGAGGTTGGCTTCACCTGTGCTGCTTCGGGACGGGTGCACCAGCGGGGCGGCTTCGTTCACGTGAAGCAGCAGCGATTGATCGGCGATTTGGGCAGCAGTTGGCGATCTTGGGTGTTGCGGATGTTCACCAGAAACGACGTCGCCCCACGGCGATGAGGATGGTGCTGGTGTCCGGTGGGGCATCCTGGTGCGATGAGTGATGTCGAGGCGATGTGGCAGTCGTGGTTGTCCGGACTGCCATCGTCGAAGCGAGCTGTGGCGCAGTCACTTCGGACGCAGTTCGAGGCCCTTGGTGCGGCTGACGCACCGGATTGGGTGCGGTCCGAGATCGATGAGAACCAGCCGCAGCTGGCACGGTTCGTGCTGCTTCGCTCCTTGTGGCGGGGCGCGATCGACGGCTGGGCCGACCCGGGAGCTCTGGAGCAGGTGGCTGCAGCTCGGCGCTTGTTGGACGCGGGGGCAGACCGGGACGACTTGGTGCTGCTGGCTCGAGCCATCGCCTACGAAGCGGTATTCGCCGCGGTGGACGAGCTCGACTGCGGCGGGGACGTGAACGTTCCTGGGGTCGATATCGGCTGGGTGGTCATGGAGTCCGGCGAGGACGGATGTCCCACCGGCCGTCCCCTCTCAGGTCTCCACGAAAACCTCCTGACGATGGACCCGAGTGGGCGAGACGGGGCTGACATGTGGCGTTAGGTCACCGGGCAAGACTGGGTGAGGACGTGTATGCGGACTCATCAACGGTGACGGCCTTTCGCGGCGCCCCGCGCTCGGCCGCTCCGCGGCGGCCTCCGGGTAGACCGAGAGGCCGTCGGATACTCGGCTTGTTGCCCTTCCATCCCTGCGGTGCGGTGGCCGAGGAGGCCGCGGCCCGGCCCGCCCGGCCGTAAAACTCACAGGCCTGCCGCGGCCTTCTCCCGCAGCGCTGCCCATGCTCGGGTGCTGACGTCGGGGCGCAGCAGCACTTCAGCCGCTGTGCAGGCGAGTGCTTGTGCTGCGGCCAGCAGGACGCGGCGGCCACGCGGCGATGCGGCCGCGTCGGCGAACGCGGGAGTGTGGTCGCAGCCGTCGGCCGCGTCCATGATGGCGATGAACGGATGGATGGCCGGCAGGCGCGTACTGACGTTGCCGATGTCGGACGACCCCAGGTAGACGCCGGGTTCCGGATCCGTCAGCTGGATCCCGGCCCGCGCCAGGTGCCCGGCGAACGTTGCGGAGAGTACGGGGTTGTCACGGAAGTGCTCGTAGCGTCCGCCCACCCGTTCCACGGTGACCGCGCTCCCCGTGGCTGCGGCCGTCCCCTCGGCGCACCGCTGCAGCTCGCCCACGAGCGCCTCCAGCGCGGCCGTGGTCGCGCCGCGGAGCCCGAACAGCCCTTCGGCGTACTCGGGCACGATATTGGTGGCCCGTCCGCCGTCGGTGATGATGCCCTGGACGTGAGACCCGGGCGGGAGCCGACGGTGCAGCACACCCAGCGTGTTGAACAGCTGGACCAAGGCGCCCAGCGCGTCGATGCCCTCGCTCGGGTTGCCGGTCGGGTGGGCGGCGCGGCCGCGAAATGCGACCCGGACCTGCGCGCTGGCCGTCAGCGGTGCCCACGACCAGTTGTGCACGCCGGGATGCACCATCAAAGCCGCGTCCACGCCGTCGAACACCCCGGCTTCCACGAGGGTCACCTTGCCCCCGCCCCGCTCCTCCGCGGGCGTGCCCACCGCCAGCAGGCAGCCCTGGAGGTCGCCGAGAGCAGCCCGCACGGCGAGGGCCGCCCCCAGCCCGGCCGCGGCGATCAGATTGTGGCCGCACGCGTGGCCGAGCCCCGGCAGCGCGTCGTACTCCATGAGCAGGGCCACCCTGCGCCCCTCGCTGCTGCCGACCGACGCGCTGAACGCGGTGGACACCCCGGCCGTCCCGCGGTCGACCCGGAAGCCCTCCCGCGCCAGCTCCGACGTGAGCAGCCCGGCCGCCCGGTGCTCCGCGTAGGCCGGCTCAGGGTCGCGGTGGAGGGCCAAGGCGGTGTCCCACAGACGGTCGGCGCGGGCGGTGACCGCCTGGCGGATCCGGTGGTAGACCGCCTCCAGACCGTCGTACTCGGGGTGGGCTGCGGAGGGCATAGGGCCCGGGCGGTCGGTGTGGTCGGTGACGGGGTCGAGGGCGTCGGACACGGAAGGCCTCCCTGCGAAGGGTCTCGTCGTCCGTGTTCCCCAGCAGCGGCCCTCGATGCGCCCGTCCCTGGCGAGGGTGATCGTGAGGTCGGCGAGTCAGCCGACGGCCGCGGCAGGGCCCATCAGCGAAGACGGGGGCAGCTGGACGGCTTGGGCGGCGCCGGTGTGGGTGCCCCGGCTGACAGCGCCGGGCACTGGGTCGTCGGCGGTGCCGGGCGAAGTCCTGGTGACCGATGGTTCCGTTCGGGGCCGGGCGGTCTGCGGGTGACGATGGCCATCGTCACCGACCGCCGCTTCACCGACCTCTACCAAGGACGACGCCACCGTCCTGTGCCTGGACTGGCACGGACCCCAGTCCCCTCGGGCGGCAAGCGGTGACGGAACGACCTTGCAGTCCGTGCTCAGATCACGCGATCGCCCGGCCGCGCGGTGGAGAAGATCTGCGCGGCCAGAGCGTCGACTGCTCCCGCACGGGTCAGGTGTCAGGGGACGTTGGTGACGGACTCGCAGCGCACGGCGACGTCGTGGTTGCCGGCTTCGCCGTCACAGGAGTCGGTGTCGGCGCCGCCGTCCAGGAGGTCGTTGGCGGGTCCGGCGAAGATGGTGTCATTGCCGGTGTTGCCCTTCAGCTTGTCGCGGCCGCCGGCCGTGCCGACGGTCGTGTCTCCGTTGAAGTTCACGTTGTCACCGAAGAGGTAGTCGTTGCCGCCACGTCCGTCGATCACATCTCTGCCCGCGGACGTCTGCGAGGCATCGCCGACCGAGCTGTCGCCGTAGCGGAAGTCGTCCGCCGTTCCACCGGTGATCCGGTCGTTGCCCGCCCCGGTTGCCTGCCCGCCCTGCGCTTCGCCGATGTTGTGGTCGCCGATGGCGAAGATGCCGCCGTCGGCGCCGAGGTCGATGATGTCGTCGCCGCCGGCTCCACGGGCCCCGTCGATGCCTTCGCTGTCTCCGACGATGCTTTCGGCGGTCCCCGGTCCGGAGAGCAGCACATCGTCGCCGGCGCCGGTTCCGAATCCCTGGAAGGCGCGGCCAAGTCCCCGAGCAGGCCGTCGTCGCCGTTGCCGCCTTCCAGGTGGTCCCGGCCGCCGCCCTCGGCGTTGCCGCCCAGGACGACGCTGTCCCCGGTGATGTGCACGTCGTCGCCGTCGTCGCCGTAGATCCGGTCGTTGCCCCCGCCTTTGGCGTCGCCGCCGGCGTCGGTCTCAGAGTCCCCGACCATGAAGTCGGCGCCCGCGCCGCCGTGCAGGACGTCGTTGCCGCCGCCCTCGGCATCTCCGCTGTCGACCGACACGTCACCGCGGATCGCGTCGTCGCCCTCCCCACCGTCGAGCCGGTCGCCGCCGAGGCCGTAGATGACGTCGTTGCCGCCGCGTCCGTCGATCACGTCGGCCCCCGCGGAGCCGACGATGACGTCGCGCCCCGCGTACCGGTGAGGGTGCCGGCGCCAGTGAGGGTCGCTGGAATGCCGAAACAGGTGGGAGCGGTGGCGGCAGCGGTGGTCGCCGGAATTCCCAGCGTGATCAGCGCCGCCGAGACAATGCCGGCCGTGAGGAGCCGAGCCATGTAGGGCCTCCAGGTCTGAGAGGCAGCAGAAGGAGGTCTGCCGCACACCTTCGTGCTTCGGACGCATGGGCATCCGTTTGCCGCACGCCGTCCCTCGAACGGGCCAGCGAGGGCGAGCATTTTTCGGCCTCGGCAACACACCTTGGTCAGCCGACGCCGGCGTGCACCCGATTTGAGGTGTGTGTGGCCTCGGTGCTGGTAGTGGCAGCGGCGGGTTCGGGCTTGGCCGCGACGTCGATGAAGCCTCTGCTCGCCGCATCCGTGCCCGTTGTCACGAGCCGGAGGGCGTCACGGCTTCGATGTGTCCGGTTGCGGGGTGTGAGCGTGTGGGTTGCTCGTCTTCCGCAGGCCCAGTCGCCAGAGGGCGGGGACTTGCAGTACGGCATCAGAGCGGGGGGCGGCCGACCGGCGGTTTGGCGGGCGTGGGTGCGGTGCGGCACGAGCGGTGGAGGTGCCGCTGGGGCATGCCGGTGTTTGCATCCCCGCGATCCGCCGGGTCTCGCGGCACCGCTGGCCGCTCCGCCCCTCTCTCCGAGCGGCCGTCGTGTGGGCCGGGGCGGGAGCCGGCTACCGGTCGGCCTGCCCGGCGGCTTGTGGCGGGAGGCCGGGGCCGGGGTCGGGGCCGGGACCGCGGTCGGTGGCGGGGTGCAGGGCGAACAGGTGGCGGGTGCCGGTGAGCTCGAGCACGTGCAGCGCCTGCCGGGGAACACCTGTGAGTTCCAGGCGGCCGCCTTCGGCTTGGGCGCGTGCACGCAGGGCCAGGAGCAGGTTCAGGCCGGTGGAGTCCATGAAGGTCACGCCGGACAGGTCCAGGACGAGGACGTGGCCCTCCAGGGGCAGGGCGGCGGTTGCTTCCGTGACCTGGGAGCTGGTGTCGAGGTCGATTTCGCCGGCCAGGGTCACGACAGTCTTGTCGGGGTGCGTGCGGACATGCACGGCCAGAGCGGCACACACGGTTCTTTGCCGTTCGATCGGAGCCCATCACGGTCGGCTCCCACGATCGGGGCGGAAGTGGGCCGGCCGTCAAGCGCGCGGCGCCGGGCCGCGCAAAGCCTAGCGAGACCACCCGTACCGTCCGCCAGCCACCAGTAGTGATTGCTTGGTGACTGCTTGGTAGTGCGGGGTCTCCCACCAGACCAGGCTGGTTAACACCATTCTTCCCCGACGCAGCCACCTCCCACCCTCCGGCCGGGCCGGCGGCCAAGGCCTCTTCGCCCACCACCGCAGGTCAGGGCCGGGGGCAGAGGTGCGAGGAAGTGTCTACAGGGCAGTAGTCCGCGTCACGAGCCGGCCTACTGACTCCGAGCCCGGCGAGCGCTCGAGTTGGCGGGCGTCGAGCCGGTCGCGTCGCTGCCGCTGTTGGTCGGCCACACCCCCGCGCGGTGGGTGTCCGCCTACGCTCCCGAGATCGAATCCGCCAGGGACGACGGCTGGTGGTACCGGATCGCCACCAGCCCCTGGAAGGGCAGTACGCGGCCGCCAACGCCTTCACGAACGGCGACGCCCCGGCCAGACACCGCCCCACCGACACCGAGTGGTCCGTTCCCGTCTGCTGACGCGGCTTTGCCCCCGTGCGTGATCGCGCGGGGGCTTCAGCATGCGGCTCGCCCTGCAGGTCGGGCCGCACGGGCTGGCGACTGGCTACTGGGGGGTGGTGCGGGTTTGGTCGTTCCGCTTGCGGAGGCAAGTCCAGATCTTCTTTGCTGTGTATGCGAGTACGGCGAGCAGGATCGTGGCGACGATGTTGCCGAGGACGTCGTGGGCGAAGAAGGCGTACAGAGTGGACCGGCTCACGATGCGCTCCCTGGTGGTAGGCCCGATGGGGTGAGCAGATCTTCGCCCCGAAAAGCGTGTCCAAGGGCAGACCTGGAACGTTGTGCCGGGCCAGGGGGGCCTATGGGCGTGGACATCGCATGGTCACGGGTGGACTGCACAGCGGGGAAGGGGCGATGTGGCACCGCAGCGTGAGATCGACGAGGACACCGCGGGCGGCCGGCTGGCCCTCTTCCTGGTCGACCTGACCAAGACCACGCCCGTGCGCGGCCTGGCCGACCGCTTCGGGCGCAGCAGCTCCAGCTGGGGCAACTATCTCAACGGCTCCCAGCTCATCCCCAAGGAGCTCGTCGGACGCCTCGTGGAGTCCTTCACGCCGCCCGGCCCCATGCGTAAGACCAAGGCGGTCCACGCGCTGCGGCTGTGGAACGCCGCCGACGCCGAGCGGCGCGCCAGCCGCTCCCCGTCCGGCGCCGGCGAGCTGGTACGCCACCACCAGCGGCGCGACGACGCCCTCCAGCAGGTCATCAAGTACCAGGCCCTCGCCGCGAACGCCGAGAAGCACCTGGCCGAGCTGCGGCCGATGCTCGCCTACACCCAGAGCCGGCTGCAGAACGCAGAGCTCCAGCTCAAGCTCGGCGACGAACGCGAGCGAGCGCGCTTGGAGCGCCAGCTCGGACAGGCCCGGGAGCGGCTGGGCCGGGTCCAGGTCCAGCAGGAGCGTGCGAGCGGCCGCCGGATGACAGCGGAGGAGCAGCAGGAGTTCTGGATGGCCGAGGTCCTCGCCGCGCAGGAGGAGATCCGGCGCCTGGAGCGAGAGACACAAGAGCTGGCCGCCGTTCCGCCCGCGACCCCCGTCCCCGCGCCTCGGGACGCCGCGGACGTCGTGGACGACGAATCCGACTTCGAGGCGCGGCTGGAGCACATCACCGCCGAAGGCCTGGAAGACGAGGCACTTATCGAGGAAGACCTCCAGCCGGCGCCCACGTCCGAGCGCGAGGAGATCGCCGAACCGCCCGCCCAAGCGCTCCAAGACCCCGTCCAACCCGTGTCCAATCAGACGTTGGACAAGCCAGCCACCAGCAATGACGGGTCGCCCAAGGCCATGCAGGCCTCCGCCGCCGAACTCGACGCCTGGTTCAGGTCCCTACCGCGTCATGAAGCTCCAGCCGAGGAGGACGAGGAGTCGCGGCCGCTCACGCGGCGCCGGCAGCTGGCCATCTACCTCGGGCTCATCGAAGGCTCGGACGAGGAACTCGACGGGTTCGATGTCTTCGTCCGCCGGAAGGTACTGTCCGTCCCCCTGCTATCGCTCTCCTGGATCCTGTATGCGGTGTGCCAGTCGATCCATGACCAGGGGAAAACCCCCAGCAGCGGCTGGCTAATCACCCAGAGCCTCCTCGCGGCCCTGATATGCCTTCCCACCCTGTACGGGAGCCTACGGGCAGCGACCCTGCCGAAGCGGCCGGCCCGCATCGTGGCCGTCCTGCTCCACACGGCCTGGACCGTACTCTTCCTCCTTGACCGTCTACCGTGGCCGCCGATCGGTCACACGAAGTAGAGGCCCTGAACACAAGGGAAGGTCGGCATGGGCATCGTGCGCGACAGCCTGGAGCGCGCCGAGCAGCAGGCGTCCACCCGCCCCGTCCCGAAGTCCGCCGGCGGTTAGGTGCGCTACCTCGTACGCCAGCAGCACGGCTCCACCAAGGCCGTCGCCAGCCTGCTGGGCATCTCGCAGCGCACCGTCGAGCGGTACGTGACGGACCAGACCCGCCGGTCGAAGCCGGAGCCAGGATAGAGGCCGAGGCAGACCGGCATGGTCACCGAGACCCCGCCCGGTTCGGCTTCACCGCCGCGCCCGGCTCGACCGACGACGGCCGGATGCGCCGCATTAGGCCGACCTGCAGCGGATCGCCGCCGAGGGCGGGCAGGACGTCTACTTCGAGGCCGGCGGCGGCCGCGCGAACCTGGATTCCATTTCTCGGCAGTGAATTCTGGCTGCTCTGCCCCTTTCCCCCGGCCTTGGCTGCTTGCTTGATCCGCTCCGGCGTCAGTGTGGGGGCCCGGGGCGCTGGTCGGCGAGGCGGTCCCGTCCGAAGGCTTGGCCGTCAGCGTGATGTTGATGGTGTGGCAGGGTGGTGGGGCATGTGGGCCTTCGGGGTCCTGTGAAACGTGAGAGAGGTATGTCATGAACGAGGCCGAGCTCAGGGCGCTGTTCGACGAGATCGACACGGACGGGGACGGGCGGATCAACATCGTCGAACTGGCGGAGGGGTTCAAGGCCGAGGGCGCCCAGGGGCACCTCGCCGAAGAGGTCAAGAAGGCCATGACGGCCGACGCGAACCACGACGGGGTCCTCGACTTCGAAGAGTTCCGCACCCTGCTGAAGTAGCGGCAGGCCTGGCAGCCTGAGCGGCTGGGCAAGCCATATAAGGGCCTGGGCACGCCCTTCCGTATCGCGGCTTGCCCAGGTTCCCGCTACGGGCGCTCACGCCCCGGGCGCAGGACGTCGGCGTAGACCCGGGCCCGCAGCCCGGCTCGCCGGGACCCGGCGTACGGGGGCGATGCCCGAGGTCGCCCGGCGCTCTTCCGGCGTGGCCATGACGGCCCGGTCGGTGCCCTCGTGTTCGGGGCGCTGGCCCGGTCCTTGATCCTGGCCGCGTTCGACGCCCTCGGGGTGACCATCCGCAACTTCACGCAACTTCTTTGAAGCCCACTCGGGCGCATGGTGCGACCTTGGCATCGAAGGCACGGCACAACGGCCATCCGCCACCAGACGAGGCCCCCCAAGGCCTAACAGCTGAAGGACGAACCGTCGTTCTGCGCTGATGTGCTCACCGAGAACCAGATGCGTGGTCCAGTCGCGTCGGCCTCCGGCCCCGGATCCACACCGTAGGCCTCGCGCAGCTGTTGTGCCGTGTGGAAGCCGAGCGTGACACTCGGTCGCCCGCGGGACTCGAAGCAGAAGCGGGGCCGCTGGTCATCCGGCACCAGGTGATGGTCCCGCGCCGGCCGCCACCCGACCTTCGGCGCGGCCCGGTCGTAGTACTCCAGCACCTCCTCCCGGCTCCCGCTGTATGAGTACAGCCGCTCCGCGGACAGCCAGGCGACACCACTCTCCTCGGTGCAGCGCGCATGGGGTCCGGCCTCGCCGCCGAGGGGCGTGGCCCGGTCCGGTCGGACTTCCAGCACCGGCACCTTGGCCAGCTCCGCCACGTACGGACCGGTGCGCTTGCAACTCCCGAAGGACGGAGGGAGCGAGCATGCGCCGAGCGCGGGCGCGAGGAGCAGGAGGGCGCACAGCGCGCGCAGACCAGGCATGTCCATGTCGGAAGTATCGCAAGGGCGGGGACGGGTGACCGAGCCGGGCGCCCGGACGGGTCGTTCTGCTTCGGAGGCAGGCGCGTTCGCGTCGTTGTGCGGCGAGGACGTCGGGGTGTCGGGTGTGCATGTTGCGCCAGCGCAGGTAGGCGTGCAGGGCCCCGGTCTGGACGGTGTGTGTCGACGAGCTGGCCGTCGCCCGCTACCGTGAGACCGGCACCGTGGCCGCGGAGTGGGACAGCGGCCCCGCCAGCGGTAGCGACGGCGACGACGTCGCCCCCGACCAGCCGGAGACCGCCCGCCGGTGGCCACCGGGCGCACCACGCCATCGCCCCGGCCCACCGCCGGGGCGCTGCGCTTCGTCGAAGCCAGCACCACCACCCCGACCACGATCGACATCACCACGTACGTACGGCAGCAGATGACCGCCCACTGCCTCTGCCTGCCTCCGTCCCTCCGACCGCGGTGGGCCGGATCGTGGTGAGCTGTGCTGTGCCGCACGCTTCGCCGCCCGGTCGGGTCCTTCTGCCCGATGGGCATCATCTCGTCGTCCTCGCCCCAGACGGCGTCCTGCCGGGGCGCGAGGTGCCCGGTGGCCTGCCGGTAGGCCCGGAGTACGGCGAGCTTGGCCTCCCACGCCTCTTCGCCGGGCTCCCACACCGTCCCGGCCTCCGGCGCGTCCAGGAGCGTCTTGCGGCGCTCCTCGAGCTCCCCGGCGCGCAGGGCCTTGCGCTGCTGGTGCCCCACTGGCCGAGGGGGAACGCGGAACGCCTCTGTGGCGCCGACCTCGGTCTCAGAACCTAACCGGGCTTGTTCACCCGGCCCCTGCCCATGACCCCGTCCCCGTCAACGGCAGCGGACGTCAGGCACTCCAGGAACGCGTGCAAAGCACCAGGCGGTAGCCGTCAGGATCGGCAACGGTGACGCCGTACTGGTCCCAGTAGGGGTTGTGTGCCGTGGCGCGGGTGCCGCCTGCGGCGAGGAGGCGGTCGACGAGGGCATCGTCGACCGGGGCACCGAGATAGAGGACGAAGAGGTCGTCTACCGTGGGCGTGGGCTCCAGTGGCCGCTCGGGGTCGTGAGTGAGCTCGAAGTGCCAGGAGCCGCCCGGGAGTCCGAGCATCACCAGATCATGCTCGCCGGAGACACGCTCGGTTGTGCGCCACAGAACGTCGAGCCCGAGGCCCTCGACGTAGAAGCGCTCTGCGGCCGCAAGGTTGCGGGAGGGGCGGGCGATCCGGATGCGGGTGTCTGGGGTGATCACTCCGAAGCCTCCAGGGTCGCGCGCCAGACCGGGCTGTCGACGTAGTGATGGTCGAAGCGCCCAGAAGTCTCGGCGAGCCGGCTCGGGGGCTCCTCACCGCGGGTGACCTGCCCCAGCAAGCGCAGGTAGTCGAAGCGGTCCATGCCCGGTGTGAAGACGCACAGGACGTCGGCGCCCGAGCCGGGGGCGGCGCGGAAGCCGTGCGGGGTGCCCGGCGGCACGGCGAGGAAGTCCCCCTGGTGCAGGATGGTCACTTCCTCACCGAGCAGCACCTGGAGCGAGCCGCTCAGCACGAAGAACGACTCCCAGGCGCGCGTGTGGAAGTGCGCAGGCGCGCCGGTCGCACCCTCGACGAAGGTCGAGCGGTAGCTCGTGAACGCGCCCGCGGTCTGCCCTGAATCAGCGAAGAGCGTCATCACAGCACTGGGGTCGGCGCAGGTCTCGGCCTCGCCACCGCGCGTAAGTACCGGCCCCGTGCCGATATGGCCGTTCAGGCCTTGATCCAAAGTCATGATCGAACCTTACCGATCAGACATGACAAGAGCACCGCACGCGGCCACGCTGCCGACGCCACGACGGAAGTCCGTTGACCAGCCGATATACCCCCGGGTACCGGGGCAGACGAAAGACAGCCGCCGCGACACCACCGCGGCCGTCATCGGCGTCGTCACCGGCACCCTGACCCGCCCGCTGTACCTCTTCCTCGGCCGCCTCTACCAGGACGGGCGGCTGCGCACGGTCGGCCGGAACGTACCGCTGCGCCCGGATGTGTCGCAGCAGGTCGGCGTGTAGTTGGCCGTTCCGGTCCCGAGTCGGCCAGTGGGCGGACGCATGACGGGGCGGGCGGAGGCCTTTGGCAGCATGGGCTTGTGACTAATGCGAACCATTTGGACGACCCGCTCCAGCTGCTGATGGGCTTGGAAGTCAGCGCCGTGTCTTTCGTGCGCGACTACGTCGAGCTGCACTTCGACGGACCGATTCTGCGGGCCTTGAGCGACCCCTCGGGGGTGTACGGGGGCCGCGAGTGGCGCTTTCCCGCACCAGGGTCGCTGGAGCTCATGCGCTGCTACATCGGCAAGACCGTCGACGGCTATGAACTGGATCCAGATCGGATTCTCGCCCTGGTCTTCGGAGAGCACCGCTTCGTCATCCCGCTGGACTCCGATTCAAGCGGTGGTTCCGAGGCGGCCCACATGGTCGGCGTCGGCGAGAGCGGTCGGGCTTCTGTCCTCGGCGGGATGTGGATCTGGTAGCAAGAGGGGCGCCGATTCGGGGTGGCCGATCGGTCGTGGTCACAGCTTGGTCGTGGTGACCGGCTGCCGCTGTCGACCTCGGCAAGGAAGTCGAGCTTGACCAGGCGTTTCAGCTTGGCGCGGGTGCTCTCGATGTTCTTTGACAGCAGTTCGTGGTCGAGGGCTTCGCAGACATCGCGGGCTCGGAGAGGGCTGGTGGCCTCGTTGAAGGCAGCGAGGATGCGGGGGTAGTCCGGTGCTCGGGTAGGTCCGGCGGGGCGGCCGGGAGGCGGTCGGCGAGGCCAGTGACGGTCTTCCGGGTAATCGACAGGTGTTCGAGGTGCGTCTCGGCTTCCCACAGTCGGCCGTGCAGCTGCTCTTCGCTCTGGGTGTCGAGGTCGTCGGCCAGGGCCCGGGGCGGCGTCCTCTTGGAGGCCGAGCGCGTCGAGGAGTGGCTCGATGTTCACGCTGCCACCGCCTGCGGATCACGAGGTGGGGGTGTTCGCGTTGGTGAGTCGGCGGGCCATGACCTGGGTCATCGCCCAGTAGACGCGGGATGCCGAGGAGGCGGGGCGGTGCTCGTAGTCGCGGACCAGGCGCCGGTGCAGTATCAGGATTCCGTAGGCCTGCTCGACAATCCACCGCTTCGGCTGCGGGACGAACCCTCTGTCCTGCGGGTTGCGTTCGACGATCTCCACGTCGATGTCGAGCGCGGTGCCGTGGGCGACCACGGCCGTCTTGAGGCCCTGGTCGACCAGGGCTTTGAGGACGGTGTCGCCGGTGTGCTCGGCGACCTGGTCCAGCAGGGCGATGCCGGCTGCGTTGTCGCGGGTGTTCGCGGCCAGGACGATGACGGCGATGACCAGACCCAGCACGTCCACGGCAAGTCCCCGCTTGCGGCCCGGCACCCTCTTCGCCGGGTCCCGGGCCCACTGGCAGCCGGTCCGGCCCTGGTAAAGGATCGCGTTGACGATCTCCCGCATCTCGTAGGCACCCTGGTGACCGCTGACCGAGCGATGCCGGTCCTTCCCGCGGTGATCACCGGCTCGATCAACGCCCACTGCTCGTCCGTCTGCCGCCGGTGAGGGCAACCAGCCGTTAGTGGACTCCGTCAGGTCGGTGCACCGGAGCGCGTTGCACGCGGTTGTTTCCGTCCCGGAGGTGGCCGCCGGGCTCGCCGCCTTCGTCAACCACGTCGGCGCCATGCCGGCCGCCGCGAGGTGCTGGCCGCCTCGCAGGACAAGGAGAACGGCGGAGCTGGCCGAGAACCCGCTGATGTTCCTCGACGAGGCCATGCGCAAGCGCCTGGCCGTGGCCCGTGCCGTCAGCCCCGTGGAGCGCCGCTCCTTGGCCCCGCCGTTGGAACACCATCGCCGGGCTGTGATCATCGCCACAGAAATGAACGCGTTCAGAAAATCTGCTGAACGCGTTCAACTCTGGGCGTAGGGTGCTGCCATGAGCGAGAGAAACGCCCTCCAGCGGCGTATCCGTGCCTGGCTGGTCCTGTTCATCGTGTGCCTCGTCCTCAGCGGGCTCACGGCCTTCCCCCTGGTCACCGAATTGCGCTGGGCCAACTCCCTCGTGTCCCACGCGTGGTTGAGCCGGGTCGGGGAGGGCTTGGACCAGGCCGAGGCGCAGTATCCGTTCCTCCTCTACGGCACCGACTGGCTCGCCTTCGCCCACCTGGTGATCGCCGTCTTCTTCTACGGAGTCCTGCGCGACCCCGTGCGCAACGTCTGGATCATCGATGCCGGCATGGTCGCCTGCGCCGGCATCATCCCCCTGGCCCTGATCTGCGGGCCCGTCCGGGGCATCCCCTTCGGCTGGAGCCTCATCGACATCTCCTTCGGGGTCTTCGGGGTGATCCCGCTGCTCGTGCTCCGCCGCCTCGTCAAACGACTGGAGGCGCTGCCCGCCACCGCCTGACGGACGCAGCCCCCGTCACCATCCGCGCCCGCCCCCGCTCGGGGGCCGGGGCGGCGGCCTCAGGGGCCGCGGTGGCCTCAGCGGCCGAACCGGGCGCGGACGGCCGTCAGGGCATCGATCGGGTTGGTGGGCGTGCGGGCATCCGTCCTCACCGTGGTACTGCACCATTCCGACCGACCAGACCTCCAGGGGGTCCTCGAACTCGAAGGGCAGCGCAGGATGCTCGCAGGTTCAGCGCAGGAGGACGTCGGAGCCGTCGAAGGGCAGTTCACTCGGCGGCCGCCACCGGATGTAATCCAGGGCCGACAACCCATCCGCGGCTCGAGCCCTGCCGGGCAGCAGCTGCTGACCTGTGGTCAGGCGTCATAGCGGAGGGGCCGGCCGGTAGCCGGCCAGCTAATGCTCGTCTGTCGCGTCTTGCCGGGGCTCGCGCGCCCTGGACCGGCGCGCCGGGGCTGTCCGCGGTGAGCCGGACGGATGTGCTGTCGGAGGCGTCAGCTAGGGTGCGCGGATGATATTCGGACGTGGGCGGTTTCGCGCCGCCGTAGGGGCCTTCGAAGCGGCTGTACAGGCCCAGGACGCTGACGCGGCGGAGCGTGCCTTCGCGCAGCTGACGCACGGTTTCGCCAAAGCGGCGGACGCAGACCTGCGGGCGGCGGGGCCTCGGCTCTCCGCTCTGCTCGGGCAGGTGCCGCCCGGGCCGCGAGCAGTCGTAGCCGTGCTGAGCGGCGCGTGCGTGGAGCGGGGTGCCGACCCGCTGGCCTGCGCTCCCGCCGTGTTCGCGAGCGCCCTGGACGCCTTCGAGCAGGCTGCAGTCTTCTGTGAGCGGTGGGCGACTGCGGGCCGTGGCGAGCTGCCCGACCACGATGGCGAAGGCCTGGAAGAGGCCGACTTCGAGCGGATCGGCTTCGAGCCCATCATGGCCTGGCAGGCGCTCCCACAGTTCGAGATGGCCTGCGTGGCCATGCTCAACTCCCCGCAGGTGCGCCGAGAGGTCCCCGGTCGCGAGGGTTTGGCGGCCGCCGTTGCGCGGGTGGCGGAGCTGTCGGACGAGCCGTTCAAGTGTCTCGCGTATGCACTCGCCGTCCTCGACGACGAGCCGCTCATCGCGCTCGACCGCGCCACTGGCGCCGGCTTTGCGCTGCGCGCCTCCGGGGTCGGCGACAACTTTCAGCTGCACACGCTCCTCGCCGACGCCCTGATCGGCCGGGGCCTCGTGGAGGGGCAGGCGCCGTCGGCGGAGGCCGTCGCCTGCTGCCGTGACCAGCCCGGGATGGTGCCGACCACGGGCTCCTTCAACCTGGTCGGCGCCGATGGCGAGTGGATCTGGAACGAAGGCAAACCGGCGGACATCCCCGTCGTGGACGGCGTCCGGCTCGTCGTCCTCGACCCACCCACGTACCAGAGGAACTGGCCGGCTGGCCGCTTCTTCCCCGGGATGACTGGCGAGCTCGTGTACGACCACGCCCTCGCACCGGAGGAGTCGGCCGCCCTGCTCGCCCGAGTGGCCGAGCCCGTCCGCTGACGCGGGGGCGGCGGGGCTCAATGCTGCACCGGTCCCGGCAGGTCACCTTGATGCCGGGATGGTCGGCGAGCCAGGCGGCCACCGTGTCCGCGGTGCGTCCGGCAACAGATCGATGGGCCGACGTGTTTCGCGTCGACGAGCACAATGCCGTAGGTAGCGCCCTTGCGGAGGCCGAACTGGTCGATCCCCAACACTGCGACCCTGGCCGTACGGTGGGGCCGGGAGCCGGCGGACTTCCCGCACGATCACGTCCCGGCTCGCCCTCACCGGCAGGTAGCCGACCAGCCGGCCACCTGCGCGGCCGCCGACGGCCAGACCGATCGCCCGCACCGTACGGGCCACGCCCACGGTCCGCCGCTGGTGCGGCGCCAGCGCCGTCAGGTGTTCCACCTGTTCCCCGGGGGTTCGGCGTTCGCAGGCAGCGTTGTCGCAGAAGAACCGGCGGACCATCAGCCGGAGAACCACCCGCCGGCCCCCGATCGGGCGGTCCGCCCTCCGTTGTCTGTACGTGCTGTGCACCCGCGACGCCGACACACCGCACGAGGGGCACGTCACCGCCTCCTGCCCCGGCATGTACATCGATTGTGACGGTGCGCCTCGGCCACTCTCACTCCCCGTCCACGACGACCCCGTCGGCGTCAGGCCACACCAAGTCCCAGAACCGCTGTTCGTGGCCCACAAGCACCATGCTGGGGAACGGACACCCCGGACTGCAGAGGAGGTTTGGAAGGCACCGTCACGAACCGTGATGGGAAGCTGCTCCTATCTCTCGGATCAAGGGCCTGGCCAGCTCAAAGGGTTGTCGTATCGGGTGTCTCACCGTCCCGGTTCCGGCCTTCTGGTACGTCGCGCTCTGTGGCAGGTGAGGCACGTGGAGCCGACGTGAGCCGACCGGTGCACTGGCGTCCGGGCGGGGACTCATGGTGCATGGCCCGGCACCCGGCTCAGGTTCCGGGGAGGATACGGCGAGTTTCGTAGGCCCACATCGCGATCTCGACCCGGTTGCGGGCGCCGAGCTTGGCCATCAGGCTGGCCAGATGCGTCTTCACCGTGCTGAGGCTGATGTGCAGTGCATCGGCGATCTCGGTGTTGGTCAGCCCGCGAGCGACGGCGAGGAGCACCTGCTCCTCGCGGGCGGTGACGGGGGAGACCGGCTGGGCCACGGGCCGGCCGGCGGGCAGGTCCGCGAATGCCTGGAGCAGACGGACGGTGACGCTGGGCGCGATGAGCGCCTCACCGTCGGACGCCGACCGTACGGCCTGCGCCAGAAGGTCTGGTCCCGTGTCCTTGAGGAGGAATCCGCGGGCGCCGGCACGCAGCGCGCCGTAGACGTACTCGTCGAGGTCGAACGTGGTGATGACGACCACGGCCAGCGGGTCGGCGACGCCCGGGCCGGCGACCAGCCGGGTGGCCTCGAGCCCGTCGAGTACGGGCATGCGGATGTCGAACAGACAGACGTCGGGGTGCAGTTCGCGGGCCAGACGTACCGCCTCCCGCCCGTCGGCGGCCTCGCCGACCACCTCGATGCCGGGCTGGGCGTTCAGCATGATCCGCAACCCGGTGCGGATGATCGTCTGGTCGTCAGCGACGAGGACGCGAATGGACACCGCTCTCGCTCCTCGCTCTCGGCAGTTCGGCGTCGACATGCCAGCCCCGGTCGGTACCCGGGCCCGCTCGTAGTGTGCCGCCGAGCAGCGTCGCGCGCTCGCGCAGTCCGGTAAGTCCGTATCCGTCGCGACCCCGGCCGGTGCGCCGGCCGTTGTCGCGCACGCTCACCCGTACCGTGTGCCGTTCCGCGGCGACCCGAACGACGAGCTCGGTCGCGTCGACCGCATGGCGCAGCGCGTTGGTCACCGACTCCTGCACGATCCGGTAGACGGCCGCGTCCACGGCCGGCGGCAGCGCGTCCAGCTCGCCGTCGAGCCCCAGGTCGACCCTGAGGCGACCACCCGGGGTGCGCACCAGGCGCTCCAGATCCGCGACACCGGCAGGGGGCGCCAGCTCGGCGCCGACCCCGCGGTCGCGCAGCGCGGCTACCATGGCGCGCATTTCCTCCAGCGTGCGCGCCCCTTCCTCCTCGACCCCCTCCAGCGCCTCGACAGCGGCGGCCGGGTCGGTGCCCGCGAGCACCCGGCCCGCCTGGGCGAGGATCACCATGGCCGACACGTGGTGGGCCACCGTGTCGTGCAGTTCCCGGGCGAGCTGCTCGCGCTCGCGGGAGCGTACCTGCTCCAACTGCCGCTCGCGCGCTGTCACCCGGAACCGCACGGCAGCCCCGATCACGCCGGGCAGCAGCAGGAAGACGTAGCCCACGACCTTTTCGACGACCGGGGTCTCGTCCGTGACGACACACACCGCGCCGACCGCGAGGATCACCGCGCCGCCCAGCACGATCTCGCGTCCCGATCCCCACCGGGGCAGCGCGTACACCAGCACGAGCACCACCGCGCCGGTGTACAGGCCGACGGGCTCGCGCAGTGCGGCGACGAGCGAGGCCACCGGAAGCAGGATCACCGAGCCGAACGCCAGCGTCACCACCGCCAGCGGGCGGGTCCGGCGCCACAGGGGCAGCAGGCACAGCCATACGGCGAACACCACCGCCACCGGCCGCCACACGACGTTCTCGCGCAGGGTGGCCTCCAGCGCCACACCGGCAAGGCCCGCGGCGAGCAGCGCCCAGTCCCGCCACACCCGGGCGGGCGCGTCGGGCGGCCGGGGTTCGGTCCACAGGGTTCGCAGGTCGTCTCGGAGCACGGTTCTCAGCCTAGGGACCGCAGCGTGCCGCGCATCGGCCGAAAGGACGGCTCGTCACTCCGCCCCGGGGCCGACGGATCCGCGGCCCGCGGGCCGATGCCGCGGAGCGCCGTGGCGGCGAGCCTCGGCATCGGCGGCCGTACAAGGACGGCCGACGAGGTGGTTGGAGGACCCGATGCTGTCGAAAGCCCTGTTGCGCCTGGGCGGGGGCGCCGCCCGCCATCCCTGGCGGGTGATCGCGGCATGGCTGATCGCCGCCACGCTCGCCGTCCTCGCCGCGATCGCCTTCGGCG
Organism: Streptomyces sp. NPDC046876; assembly: GCF_040645035.1. NCBI lineage: Bacteria > Bacillati > Actinomycetota > Actinomycetes > Kitasatosporales > Streptomycetaceae > Streptomyces > Streptomyces sp. NPDC046876. Next base: position 22,921 of record NZ_JBEYXK010000094.1, read on the forward strand.
GGCGGACCGCGGACTCGATGACCGCTCCGGGACTGGACTCCCGACGGGCCGCGGAACTGATCGAGCGGGCCGGCACCGGCCAGGAGGGGATGACCGCCCAAGTGGTCGTCACCCCCCTCGACGGCGGTGCGACGTTCTTCGACCACGGCAGCGCGCGCACCGCTCTCACGCGGCTGCAGACCGAGGTGAAGCGGCTGCCGCACGTGCTCGGCACGAGCGACCCGGCGGGGGCGCTCGACGCGGGCGGGGACACCGCCGTGCGCGGCGGCCTCGTCTCGGCCGACGGGCGGATCGCAGTCGTCCGGGTGCAGTACCCCGACCAGAGCCGGCTGTCGGCCGAAGACCTCGACGCCCTCGTCGATCTCGGCGACCGGCTGCGCGCCGAACTGCCCCTGCGCATCGAGATGGGCGGGAACCTCTTCTACGCCTTCTCCGACCCCGACGGCGGCGCGAGCGAGCTGATCGGCCTCCTCGCCGCGGCCGCGATCCTGTTCCTGGCGTTCGGTTCGCTCGTCGCCGCCGCGCTGCCGATTGGCATGGCGGTCTTCGGGCTGACCGTCGGGGTCGCCACGATGACGGTACTGGCGGGGGTGACGGACGTCCCGACCTTCGCCCCTGTCCTGGGCAGCATGGTCGGGCTCGGAGTGGGCATCGACTACGCGCTGTTCGTGCTCGCCAGGCACCGGGAATACCTCGCGCGCGGGCTCGATCCGCAGGCGGCGGCCGGACGAGCGGTGGCCACGGCGGGGAGGCCCGTGGTCTTCGCCGGCGGCACCGTCGTCGTGTCGATCCTCGGCCTGGCGGTCGCGAACGTGCCGTTCATGACGGTGGGCGGGCTCGCCGTCTCGATCGTCGTCCTGACGATGGTGCTCGCGTCGGTGACGCTGCTGCCGGCCTTCCTCGGCGCCGCCGGCCCACGCCTGGCCCGGGCCGGCCGGATCGGCCGGGCTCTGCAGACCGGGAAGCCGGGCCGACTCGCACGGCGGCGGGACAGGGTGGCGGGCGCCGCTCCCGCCGACGGGTGGCGGCGCTGGATCGGGCACGTCAGCCGGCACCCGGTGCTGTACGCGGTCGGGGCTGCGGGGCTGCTGCTGACCGCGACGCTGCCCGTGCTCGGCCTGCGCGTCGGCCTGCCCGACGACGGCTCACTACCCCACAGCCGTACCGAGCGCCGGGCCTACGACCTCGTCGCCGAGGGGTTCGGCCCGGGCACCAACGGTCCCCTCGTCATCGCCGCGGACCCCGCCGGTGATCCGGGAGTGCTGGACCGACTCGTCGGGGCGGTCGCGGCGGATCCGGGCGTCTCGTCGGTCGAGCCGACGCACATCGATCGGGCCACCGGCATCGCGACCCTCGTGGTGTTCCCGACCACCAGCCCTCAGGACAAGGCCACGGCCGACACCATCGCCCGGCTGCGCACCGACGTGCTGCCCACGGCGATCGGGCACGGCCCGGCCAGGGCCCACGTCGGCGGCGCCTCCGCGAGCCTGTCCGATGTGGGCCAACGCACCAGCCAGCGCCTGCCGGTGTTCGTCGCCGCCGTGCTGGCGATGTCGTTCCTGCTGCTGATGCTGGTCTTCCGCTCGATACTCGTGCCGCTCAAGGCGGTACTGCTGAATCTGCTGAGCATCGGCGCGGCCTACGGCATCATGGTCGCGGTCTTCCAGTGGGGCTGGGGAGGCGCACTCATCGGGCTGGAAGCGACGGTTCCGATCGTGTCGTTCATCCCGATGTTCCTCTTCGCCATCCTGTTCGGCCTGTCGATGGACTACGAGGTGTTCCTCCTCTCCCGCGTACGCGAGGAGTACCTGCGCACCGGCGACAACGGCACGGCGATCGTTGAGGGCGTCTCGGGCACCGCCCGGATCATCACCTCGGCCGCCCTCATCATGGTGGCGGTCTTCCTGTCCTTCGCCGTCGCCGAGGACCCCTCCGCCAAAATGTTCGGGCTCGGCCTGGCCACCGCGATCTTCATCGACGCCACGGTCGTACGCATGGTGCTGGTACCGGCGACCATGACACTCCTCGGCCGGACCAACTGGTGGCTGCCGAAGTGGCTGGACCGGATGCTTCCCCGCGGCCCGGTCGGCACCGACGACACCGACGCGGAATCCACGGGTGAGGCCCCGGGTCCACGGCTGGTTGACCGTTGACTCAACTCCTGCCCGCCCTTGGCGTCCGGCACCTCAGCGGGCGTCACCTAGGGGAATTCGAGTCGTGATCACCGGGCGGTCCTGGTGAGGTCCTTGATCCAGATCATCGAGGCGCGCAGGTGGAGACCGGCGAGGTAGCTTTCGGGAGTCTTGTCGTATCGGGTGGCGATGCCTCGCCATGCTTTGAGCTTGTTGATCAGGCGTTCGACGGTGTTCCGCTCCTTGTGGAGATCGGCGCCGTGGCTGACGGGTCGGCCACCTCTGGAGCCTTCTTCCGGTTGGAGGCCTGGTCCTTCTTCTCCGGGATGACCGCCTTGATACGGCGTTTGCGCGGGTGGGCGCGGTTTCCGTGGGACGGATACGCCTTGTCCCCGGCGACCGCGTCCGGCCGGATGCGGGGCCGGCCGACGGGCCCGCGTACCCGTACCTTGTTCAGGACGGGGATGAACTGCGGGCTGTACGCTGCCCGGCCTGTGGGGCTGGCGTCACGCCACTGCCGGAAGCGGTCGTGGCCGGCGGCCAGGCGCCGCACTCCGTCGGCATCTCCCGCCACTGCCCGCCCGTCTTGAACCGCCATCACGCCCTCGAACTGCTGCCGCAGTCGCTCGGGGTACGGGCCCTACTCGCCGATCGGCAAGTACGGCTCGATGAGCTCGCAGTCCAGATGGGTCAGGTGCACTCGCGTCACGTAAGGCCGTCTATCGGACCGGACCGTGCCACGAAGGCGCATCCCGCAAATTGATCACGACTCGATACGCCCTGATACGGAGCCGCCGACGATGTGCCTGTCTGAAGCGGGTACGCACCCGCCCGACAGGTCGGCGACCGCAAGTGTCGCTTCGAAGGCGAGAGCCTGGAGTGGTCCTGCACGCCGCCACGTCCCTGCTCTACGCGAGGGCCGCCGCGTCGCACGGCGCGGTGCCGGCACGCTGAAAGCCGACAGGACCGCCGGCTCGAGCTCCTCCCAGCACTCGGCACCCCTCACCCCGCCTACGGGACGCTCGGTGCGCGGCCACCGCGCGGGCCTGGTCGGACTTGAGGGGGACGGTGCGGCCGACCGGTGCAGCACGTGGTCGGTGTTGTAGCGGCCGAGGACGAGCAGCTGCGGGCGGCGCAGGGTTCCAGTCACGGCGCCGACGACCGCCTCGATGGTGTCCCGGCGCCGCACCTTCTCCCAGCCCCCGGCGCCGGACTGGCGGGCGGGGGGCCCCCCCCCCCCGGGGCCCCCCGCCCCCCCCGCCCCGCGCGAACCAAAACCCCCCCCCCACCAGCGGGGGGCGTGTGGGGGAGGG
>NZ_JBEYXK010000095.1:0-26186 GCF_040645035.1 Streptomyces sp. NPDC046876
GGGCCCGCGGTCCCTCGGGCCCCGCCTTGCACCCCGCCCCGGCCCCCCCGGCCCCCGGCCCCCCCCACCCCGGCCGCGCCCGGGCCAGCTCGGGGGGACGGGTCGGCCCGGTCGGCAGCCCCGGCCGCCCCGGCCTCCCGCCCGAGCCGCCCCGTCAGCAGCTGGAGCACGAACGCCCCGGCCGCGCCGCCGGCCAGCGAGGGCAGCGCATCGGCCGCGGAACCGGAGCCGGTCCGGGTCAGCGCGGCCGCCGCCCCGAGCAGCCCGAAGGCCGCGGCCCCGGCGCTCGCCGCACGCCGGCGGCGGGGCGACACCGCGCCCAGGACCCCCAGTCCCGCCGCGCACAATGCGAGGACGGCCAGGATGCCGAGGAGGAGGACGCGCTTGTCTTCCTCGCCGAAGGTCCGGATCGCGAAGTCCTTCACCGCGGCCGGGGTGCGGTCGACGGCGGCCCCGCCGACCGCGGCCACCGGCCCGGCCTCCGGGCGTACCGGCGCGGCGGCCAACTCGGCGACGGCCAAGGCCGCGTACGCCGACAGGAGGCCGGCCGCGGCCCCCGCCGTGATCCGTACGGAGCGCTTGCGGAAGCTGTTCACACCCGCCATTCGGCGCCCCGCAGCGAGCGGATTGGTCCGTCTTTCCGCGGCAGCAGGCAGCAGGCAGCAGGCAGCAGGCAGCAGGCAGCAGGCAGGCAGGACATCAGGGGGGAAGGCGATGCGGGGGTGGCCGCCGCCGACCGCCGCCACCCCCGCGGCAGGCCCGCGCCCCGTCGACGCCGGCCCGCCCCGAAGAGCCGGAGCGTCGGGCTCCGGGTCTTCACCCCTCCTTCGGCGCTACGGCCGCGCCCGGATGCAGGCGCATGCAGGCGGCCCCGAAATCACTCACTCCGGTGATGAATTGGACGCGAGACCGGGCCAATCCGTGCCCCCGTCCGCTACGAAGATCCGTCAAGCCTGCCTCCCGAAACCCGACACCCGACACCAAGGACTGCCATGCGATGGACGGATCCCGGTGGACCACCCGCCACCCCCGCACCGCACTGCGCCCCGCGCCCGAGCCGGGCCCCGTTCCCGATCACGTGCCCGAGCCATTGCCCCTGCTCCCATCCCCGCCCCCGGGGAGGGGAGAGCGCTCGGTGAGGCAACCCCTGACCTTCGGCCTCCCGGACGCCGGAGTGCCCCCGCTGGAAGAGCTGATGGCCCGTGTCGCCCGCGGCGACAAGGACGCCTTCTCCGACCTCTACGACGCCCTGTCCGGCACCGTCTTCGGGATCGTCGTCAAAGTCGTGCGCGACCGCGCCCAGTCCGAGGAAGTGACCCAGGAAGTCATGATCGACCTATGGCGGCAGGCCGCCCGCTACCGCCCGGACCAGGGCAGCGTGACGACCTGGGCGGCCACCCTCGCCCACCGCCGCGCCGTCGACCGGGTCCGCTCCGCCCAGGCCGCGACCAACCGCGAGCACGACGATGCGGCCCGGGCGCAGGCCCGCCCCTTCGACGAGGTCGCCGAACAGGTCGAAACCCGCCTGGAGAGCGAGCAGGTGCGGCGCTGCCTGCGCGGGCTGACCGAGATCCAGCGCCAGGCCGTCACCCTCGCCTACTACCAGGGGCTGACCTACCGCGAGGTCGCCGAGACGCTGTGCACCCCGCTCCCGACCGTCAAGACCCGGATGCGCGACGGGCTGATCCGGCTGCGCGACTGCATGGGGGTGACCACATGAAACTGGACAGGCACGACAGGCACGGCAGGAACAGCAAGCACGACAAGCACGACCACGCACTGCACACCCTCACCGGCGCGTACGCCCTCGACGCCCTCCCGCCCGCCGAACACGAGGCCTTCACCGCCCACCTCGCCGACTGCACCGCCTGCCGGCAGGAGATCGACGGATTCGCCGCCACCGCCGCCCGTCTGGCCGGTGCGGCCGCCCTGCCCCCGTCCCCGCGCATCAAGGACGCGGTCCTGTTCGACATCGACTCCGTACGCCAACTGCCCCCGCTGCTCCCGGAGTCCGACGGCCCCGCAGGGAGCGCCCCGGCCCTCGCCGCGGTGCTGCGCCGGCGGGCCCGGGTCATGGTCCTCGCCGCGAGCGTCGCGGCGGCGGCCGTGTTCGCGGGCGTCGCCGTCCGGCAGGAGCAGAGCGCCGACCGGGCCCGGGAGCAGGCGCAGGCCGGGGAGCAACGGCTGCAGGACCTGGCCGCGGTGATGGCCGCACCGGACGCCCGTACGGTGCGCGGCCGCACCGCCGGCGGCGCGGCCACCTCCGTGGTCAGCTCCCGGCAGCAGGACAAGGCGGTGTTCTTCGGGGCGGGATTGCCCGATCCGGGGGAGGGCAGGACGTACCAGCTGTGGTTCGACGACCACGGCACCATGCGCCCGGCCGGCCTGCCCGCGCGCGACGGAGCCACCCTCCTGGACGGCGGCATCCGGGGGGCGACCGGAGTCGGCCTCACCCTCGAACCGGCCGGCGGATCCCCGCAGCCCACGAGCCGGCCGCTGCTCATGCTCGCCCTGCCCGCCTGAACCCGGGCGACCGGCGTTCCGCTCCGCGCGGCCTCGCCCGGCCCGCCCCACCCCGGGGGCCGGCCGGGCAGGCCGAGCCGGCCGAGCCCGTAGCCCGCCCGTCACCGCCGGTCAGCCCGCCCCTCCAGCCCGCCCGTCCAGACCCCTCACGCAGCCGCCCGCAGGTCCTCCACCCCGCCCTTGACCACCGCCCGTACGGGAATGCCCGCCAGGTCCAGCAGGCTCGCCGCCACGGTCGCCCGGCGGCCGCTGCCGCACACCGTCCACACCTCCCGCTCCCGCGGCAACTCGCCCAGCCGCCGCGGCAGTTCGGCCAGCGGTATCGCGAGCGTGCCCGGGATCCCGCCCTCCGGCCGGTCGGGGCGTACGTCGAGGACGCGGTGCTCCCGCACGTGCCCGGCCAGCTCGGACGCCTCGGCGGTGGGGAAGCTGCGCAGCGGCCGGCCCGCCGCGGCCCAGGCGCCGATCCCGCCGGCCAGGTGCCCCGCGACGTTCTCGTAGCCGATCCGGAGCAGTTGGACCACGGCCTCCCGCGCCGCCTCCGCCGCGGGCTCGGGGAGCACCAGGACCAGCCGGGTGCCGAACGGCACGACCTCGCCGATCAGGCTCGCGAACCGGTCGTCGAGCTCGTCGCAGATCGATCCGGGCAGATGGGCCGCGGCGAACGTACCGCGCTCGCGCCCGTCGACGATCCAGGCGCCGCCGCCGAGGAGCCCCTCGACCGCGGCCGGCGTCAGCGGACGCAGCTGCGGCGGTCCGCCGAGCACGCCGGGACCGGCCCGGTTGATGGGCGCCATGTGGTGGAAGTACGCGGGGAAAGGCGTCAGCCCCGTCGTCCGCGAGTCGACGAAGTCCTCCTCGTCCCGCGCCGCCAGCGCCGGGTTGGTCCGCCGCTCGGCGCCCACGGTGCTCGTACGGCCCGAGGCGGCCGGGCCCGCGGAGCAGGAGCTGCCCGCGCCGTGCGTGGGCAGGACCCGGGTGGTGTCGGGCAGCAGCGCAAGGCGCCGCAGCGAGCGGAACTGGGCCCGAGCGAGCTCCTCGGTGAGGTGCTCGCCGGACAGGTCGGTGCGACCGGCGGAGCCCACCAGCAGGCTGCCCCCGGTGAACACCGCCGCCGGGGTCTGCCGGCCGCGGTCGCGCGCGTTCCCGTACACCAGGTACGAGGTGTGCTCGCGGGTGTGTCCCGGCGTCTCCATCGCCCGTACGGTGGCGTCCCCGACGGTGATCTCGTCGTCCTCGGCGAGCCCCAGGTGGTCGAAGGCGTACGGCGCACGGGCCGGCCCGGCCACGGTGGCCCCGGTGGCGGCGCGGACCTCCAGGGCGCCGGAGACGTAGTCGTTGTGCACGTGCGTCTCCAGGACGTACCTGACGCGTATACCGCGCGCCGCACAGGACCCGACCAGGTCCCAGCTGTCTCGCTGCGGGTCCACCAGCGCCGCCTCGTCACCGCTGACCAGCAGGTAACTGCTGTCGCCCAGTGACGGGGTGGTCATGATCTCGATCCGGTCCATGCCGTCACGCTCCAGGCCGCCCGGCGCCGTGACGCTCCCGGCCGCCCGGCCGGAGGACCGTCCGGCGCACGCCGCGCGGGGCGCGCGGGGCGCCTTCAGTCTACGTCCGGGCCCCGGTCCCGGCCGGGTGGCGCCCGCGCCCGCGCCCGGCCGGAACGGGGGCCCGGGACGCGGCACGGCTGCGCCGCGGCGGGTGCCATCCCCGCAGCAGACGTCGCTCCCGCCCCGGACGCCACTCCCGTGGCGGCGCCGTGACCCGTTCGGACGCACTGCCCGCGCCCCGCGTTCAGCACGCCGCCTCCGGGGTAGACCGTGCCCACCATGGGCGGCTCCGGCCCGACCGGCGGGCGCGCACGTCACCTGGGGGAGGGAACGCTGATGGGAACCCTGATGAGGGTGGAGGCCGCGACGGCCGTCGGCGCGTACGTGCAGCGGGAGCGGGACCGGCTCGTCTCGCGCGAGCCGCTCGTCCGCAGGGACCGGCCCGGCGCGGTGAAGGCGATGCGGACGGCCTCGCGCCGCCTGCGCAGCGTATGGCACACGCTGGACGCCGCTGACGCCGCCGGTGCGGGCCGCGAGCCGGGGTACCGCGAGCCCGACCACCCCGAGACCGCCGCGGAACCCGGCGGCCTGTCGGCGGAGTTCACCTGGCTCAACGCGCACCTGGGCGTGGTCCGCCACTTCGACGAGACCGCCCACCGCGTGGCTTCGCACCCCGCGATGCGGGGCCGCCCGGCCCACTGGACCGTCCAGCGCATCGAAGGGCTGCGCGGCCCGGCGCGGTGCGAACTGCTGCTCGTCCTCGACGGCCCCCGCTACGGCTCGCTCGTCGCCGCCCTCGATGCGAAGGCCGACGCCCCGGTGGCCGCCGACGCCGCCACCCGCCTGCACGGCTGGTTCTGCGCGGCCTGGCAGCCGCTGCTGGACGCCTTCGCCGCCGCCGCGGCGATCGCGGACCCCGAGACCCGGGCGGACGAACTGCACGAGGTCCGCAAGGCCGCCAAACCGGTCCTGGACACCGGCCGCAGCGTCGCCCGCGCCTACCCCGACCTGCTGCGGCACCCCTTGCGCGGCCTCGGCGCCCTCCACGACCTGCTGGGCGAGCACCAGGACAGCACCGTGTGCCGCCGCACGGTCGAGGCCTGGCCGGCCGAGGCCCCCGACCGGGAAGTGCGCGACGCCCTGCGCGACCTGACGGACTGCGAACGGTCCGCGGCGGCCTCGGTCGAGGCCCGCCTGTCCGCTCTGCACCGCGAACTCGCCGCCCTGCGCCCCGGCGGCTGAGCCGCCCCGGGGCGGACGCCACCGCACGGGTGCACCCCGCGGGCCACCCGCGCGGTGGCGTCCGCAGAGCCACCGCACAAGCCGCCGCAGAGCCGCCGCGGGCCACGGCCGGGCCACCGCGGGGCCGCACGTGGCCGGGGGGCCACCTGTGCGGCCCGGGTCCGGGGACGACACAATGACCAGTGTTGTTCTTTGGACCTTTGGACCAGTACGGAGGAGCCGGCGCATGCCGAACGAACGAGCAGGGCAGCAGGCGGGCCCGGACGACCTGATCGACGTCGCACGGCTCGTCACCGCGTACTACGCCCTGCACCCCGACCCGGCGGACCCGGCCCAGCGCGTCGCCTTCGGCACGTCCGGCCACCGCGGGTCCTCACTGGCGACCGCCTTCAACGAGGACCACATCGCCGCGACCAGCCAGGCGATCTGCGAGTACCGGGCCGGACAGGGCATCGACGGCCCGCTGTTCCTCGGCGCGGACACCCACGCGCTGTCCGAACCGGCCCGGGTGACCGCCCTGGAGGTCTTCGCCGCCAACGGCGTCACCGTCCTCGTCGACGACGCCGACGGCTACACCCCGACCCCGGCCGTCTCCCACGCCATCCTCACCCACAACCGCGGCCGCTCCTCCGGCTTGGCCGACGGCGTGGTCGTCACCCCCTCGCACAACCCGCCCGCGGACGGCGGCTTCAAGTACAACCCGCCGTCCGGAGGACCGGCCGGCTCCGACGCCACCGGCTGGATCCAGGACCGTGCCAACGAGATCATCACCGGCGGCCTGAAGGAGGTCCGGCGGCTGCCGTACGCCCGCGCCCGGGCCGCGGCGACCACCGGCACCTACGACTTCCTCGGCACCTACGTGCGCGACCTGCCCGCCGTGCTCGACCTGGACGCCGTACGCACCGCCGGCGTGCGCATCGGCGCCGACCCGCTCGGCGGCGCCTCCGTGGCGTACTGGCAGCGGATCGCCGAGGAGCACCGCCTCGACCTGACCGTCGTCAACCCGCACACCGACCCCACCTGGCGGTTCATGACCCTGGACTGGGACGGCAAGATCCGCATGGACTGCTCCTCCCCGTACGCCATGGCCTCGCTGATCGAGGGCCGGGACCGGTTCCAGATCGCCACCGGCAATGACGCCGACGCCGACCGGCACGGCATCGTCACGCCCGACGGCGGCCTGATGAACCCCAACCACTACCTCGCCACCGCGATCGACTACCTTTACCGCCACCGCGACCGGTGGCCGCAGGGCGCCGCCGTCGGCAAGACGCTGGTCTCCTCCGGGATGATCGACCGGGTCGCCGCCGACCTGGGCCGCGAGCTCGTCGAGGTGCCCGTCGGCTTCAAGTGGTTCGTCGACGGCCTCTCCGCGGGCACGCTCGGCTTCGGCGGCGAGGAGTCTGCCGGGGCCTCCTTCCTGCGCCGCGACGGCTCGGTGTGGACCACCGACAAGGACGGCATCATCCTCGCCCTGCTGGCATCGGAGATGCTCGCCGTCACCGGGCAGACGCCCAGCGAGCGGTACGCCGCCCTCACCTCCCGTTTCGGCGAGCCGGCCTACGCCCGCATCGACGCCCCGGCCGACCGCGAGCAGAAGGCGGTCCTCGGCCGGCTCTCGCCCGAGCAGGTCACGGCCGACACGCTGGCGGGGGAGGAGGTCACCTCCGTACTGACCCACGCCCCGGGCAACGGCGCCGCGATCGGCGGCATCAAGGTCACCACCGAGCACGCCTGGTTCGCGGCCCGCCCCTCCGGCACCGAGGACGTGTACAAGATCTACGCCGAGTCCTTCCTCGGCGCCGACCACCTGACCCGCGTCCAGCAGGAGGCCCAGTCGGTCGTATCGGCCGCCCTGACCGGCTGACGGGACCGGCGACTTCGGCGACTTCGGCGGCCTCGGCGACTTCCGTACGAAACCGCCCACCGCGCCCCGGCCCGGTCAGTAAGGTGGCGGACCGGGCCACACCACACGTGCGCGGAGGGAGCAGCCATGCGGGGCGGAACGGTCGCGGTGGTCGGAGGGAGCATCGCGGGCTGCGCGTTCGCCTCGGCGGCGGCCCGCGCGGGCGCCGACGAGGTGCTCGTACTGGAACGCACCCGCGGCCGGCTCGCCGACCGCGGCGTCGGCCTGTGCATCCACGACGACCGCGCCGCCGAACTCACCGCGACCGGCGCCCTGCCCGCCGGCATCGCCGCGCACCCGCTGGCCCGGCGCACCTGGGTGGTCCGCGACGAGGCCGCGGGCCCGGCCGGCCGGACGTTCTGGGAGCAGCCCTTCCCCTTCCACTCCTACCACTGGGGCCTGCTGTGGCGGGGCCTGCGCGAGTCGACGCCGGACTCGGTGGCCTACCGCCAGGGCGCGGCGGTGACAGAGGTGGCGGGCGCGGACGGCGGCGACGGGGCCGACGAGGGAGCCGCCGAGGTGCGGCTGGCGGACGGCGGCGTCGAAAGGTACGACCTGGTCGTCGGCGCCGACGGCTACCGCTCGGTGGTGCGCGAGGCCCTCTCCCCGAAGTCCCGCCCGCACTACGCCGGATACGTCTGCTGGCGCGGCAACTTCGACGCCGCCCGCCTCCCCGCGGCGGGCGCCGGGCACTGGTCCCCGGACGCGGTGACCACCGTGGGCTTCCCCGGCGGCAGCTGCGTCATCTACCGCATCCCCGGCCCGGAGGGCCTGCGGGTCAACTGGGTCCTTTACGCCACGCCCCCGCAGGCCGGCCGGCTGCCGTACGACGACCCGACGAGCTTCCCGCCGGGCCGGGTCACCGACGAACTGCGGGACCACCTGGGCGAGCTGCTGGAACGGCAGTTCCCGCCGTACTGGGCCCGGGTGCTCCGGCTGACGGAGCCGCAGGACACCATCGTCCAGCCCCTCTACGACCTGGACGCCGAACGCATCGCCGCCGGGCGGCTGCTGCTCGCCGGGGACGCGGCCACCGTGGTCCGCCCGCACAACACCAGCGGCGCCGCCAAGGCCCTCCAGGACGCCAGCGCCTTCGAGACCGCCTGGCGCCGCGCCGGCTCCTGGGCCGAGCTGACGTCCGCGTACCAGGCGGCGCGCGGCCCGGCGGGCCGGGACCTGGTCGCGCTGGCGCGCCGGCTGGGCCGCGCCCAGGTGGAGGAGACCCCGGCCTGGGCGTCGATGGACCACGACGCGGCCCAGGCCTGGTGGACGGGCCAGCTGGCCGGGGTCGCCGACATCGGGGGCCAGGCCATGACCAGGCCGTGACCAGGCCGCCGCGAACTCCCGGCCCGGCCCGGCGGTTCACGAGCGGCGCAGGTCGATCCGCTCGCGGCGGCTGTCGGGGCGGGCGAAGTCGATGTCGTTGTTGATGGTCAACCGGCCGGGGGTGCCGTCCGGCACCCCGAACGCCGGGCGCAGGGGCCCGGTGGCGGTGGTGCGGAAGGTCATCACGAGAGGGACCTGCCCGAGGGTGGGCTCCTGGATGAGCTGGAGGAGGTCCGGCAGCGGGGCGCCGGGGGCGTTGTTGACGAACCGGATGTCGAGCCTCGACGTGCCGCGCGCCGGCTGCTGACCCGCCTGGACCTCGGGGAGGGTGTGCCCGAACTCCAGCGGGCCGTTGCGCAGGTCGCAGCCCTGGGTCACGTACGTGACCGCGCCGACGGCCTCCACCCTGACGTGTACGTCGGCCCGCCCGTCGGAGCGTGCCTGTTCTCTGACGGTTCCCGTGACCACGGGGCGCACGTCGACCGTGCCGCCCGTGTTGGTGAAGATCCTCTGGCCCAGGAGGCCGACGTAGTCCACGAGGGCACAGCGGTCCTCGGGGGCGAGCTGGCTCCAGACGAGCAGATTCGGGAACCCCGGCACGAGCTCGGCGCAGCCGCCCTGCCCGTCGTCGAGGCAGAACGTGCCCTGGGTCTGGAGGAAGTCCTGCAAGGGCCGGAAGACGGCCCGGGGCTGGGTGCCGGAGCCGCCTTGCGCCCCGGCCGGCTGGCCGGCGGCCAGCGTCCCCAGGCAGACGAGCGCGGCCAGCGCGGTGCGGCGCAGCCGCCGCAGCCGGGCGCGCGGTCGCGGTCGGGGTCGGCGTGCGGCTCGGCTGGTCATGCTCCGGCTCCTCGTGGTGGTGTCGCGGGCCCGCCCCCGTACTGCCGTGGCCGATGTTCCCCGGTCGGCGGCCCTCCCCGGCCCGCCCCCGGCCGGGCGCGCCACGAGAACCACCCGCACGGCCGTGGCCGGACACACCCGTCACCCGTTCCGGCCAACGGCGGCGCCACGGCAGTTGAGGCGCCGTCACAAGCCCTACGGTGAATGCCGTCAGGTGCGGTCACGGGCAGGGAGTGCGGGAATGAAGCAACGGCTGGGTGTCCTGGTGGCGGTCGGCGTCCTGGTCCTCGGGGCGGCGGGCGCGGGAAGCGCACAGGCCGCTCCGGAGGCGCGCGACTGCCCGGCGGCCGGGGAACTGTTCGCGACGAACAACACCGCGGTCATCACCGACCCGGACGACGCACGGCTGAAGGACCGGCTGAGGGTCTTCGACCGGGAGGTCCGCACCCTCATCCGCGCCAACGGCGCGATCCCGCTCGGCTCGACCCTGCTCGACGGGGTGTTCTGGTCCGGCGACCTGCAGCAGACCACGTACGAGCGCTCGCGGAAGTTCGACGTCAACCGGGTGGGCGCGCAGGGCCTGCACCAGCTCGCCGACACCGTCCGCAAGAGTTACGACCAGGAGGCGGTCCTGACTTTCCGCTGCCTGTCGCGCACCGCCCCGGAGACCGACGCGGTCGAGATCGAGGCCGCCGGCGTCTCCGCGGCCCGCCTGCGTGAGGCCCTGCTCGCCGATCCGGAGGCCCGGGAGCGGCTCGGCGGCGGGTCGGTGACCCTCGACGGCCGCCTCGTCCTCGTGGCCCCGCTCACCGAACTGTCCCTGGCCCAGCGGTTCGTGACCGGGCTCGGCGTCGACTGGAACAGCGCCGAGGTGCGCTACGGCGACGAGGAGTTCGTCTCCTAGCCGGCGGCCCGGGGCCGTCCCGGCGCCGCCGGCTCACAAGGGGAGGGTGCCCTCGGAGCGGGAGCAGCCGTACCTGTTCGTCATGTCGTACTCGTGGCCGACGATCACCGTCGTGCGGCAGACGGAGCAGACGGCGGGCGTCACCGGGTTCACCCGCAGGACGTAGGCGTGCTCCAGGTCCAGCACGGCATCGACGGTCCGCCGCCCGTGCTCGGCGATGCCCTGCTCGATGAACTCGAAGGCCCCGTACTGCGCGCCGCACTCGCACGTGATGCGGTTGGAGTGGGCCGGCCCGATGTCCTTGATCCCGAGTTCCGAGGTGATCCGCTCCCGCTCCTCGCGGGACACCGGCTCCATGCCGCGGTTCTCGACCCGCTGGGGCGTCCAGTACCAGGCCTTGACGGCCGCGGCCTGGGCCCGGGAGAGGTAGAAGGTCACCGAGCGCCCCGCGCGCAGGGCGTCCTGTACCGCGGCGACGACCGTGCCGTCGTCCGCGGACATGACGACCTTGCCGTCGCGGACCAGGGCGTCGATGTCGGTGAGCGAGGTGGTGTCCATGCCGTGATGCTCGCCCGCGGCCGTGCCCCGCGCCAGCTCGGAGGCGCGATCGGGGGTCTCCCGGCCGCCCGGCGGTGCCGTACGGGTGCCGTCCGGGTGTCGGGGCGGGGCGGTCGCGGCCTACGCTGGAGACGGCGACCGCCTGCGGTGAGCGGCCCGGGCGGCCGCCCCGGTGGCTGCGGGCACGTACCCCTCCATGTTCCCCGCGCCCGCGGCACCGGTCCGGACCCGGCCACCGCCCGCCGGCCGTCGCTGCCGCCCCGACGCCCGCCGGGATGGCACAGTGGATGCCATGTGCGGCCGGTACGCGTCATCCCGCGCCCCCGAGGACCTGGCCGGCCTGTTCGAGGCCCGATGGGACCCCCGGGAGGCCCTCGCGCCCAGCTGGAACGTCGCCCCCACCGACCCGGTGTGGGCCGTCCTGGAACGCCCGGACCGTGACACCGGGGAGATCGAGCGGCGCCTGCGCCCCCTGCGGTGGGGCCTGGTCCCCTCCTGGTCCAAGGACGCCTCGGGCGGCGCCCGGATGATCAACGCCCGGGTGGAGACGGTCCACGAGAAGCCGGCCTACCGCCGGGCCTTCACCCGGCGGCGCTGTCTGCTGCCCGCCGACGGCTTCTACGAGTGGCAGGCCGTACCCTCCGCCGGCGGGGCGAAGGCCTACAAGCAGCCGTACTTCATCACGCCCGAGAACGACGGGGTCATGGCCATGGCGGGGTTGTACGAGTTCTGGCGCGACCCGGCCGTCGCCGACGACGAGGACCCTGACGCCTGGCTCGCCACCGCCACGATCATCACCACCGAGGCGGAGGACGCGGCCGGCCGGATCCACCCCCGGATGCCGCTGGCCCTGGACCCCGGCGACTACGCGGCCTGGCTCGACCCCGCCCACCAGGACGTCCACGCCCTGCGCGCCCTGCTCCACACCCCGGCCGGCGGCCGCCTCGAAGTGCGCCCGGTGTCCACCGCCGTCAACAGCGTCCGCAACAACGGCCCCCACCTCCTCGACGCCGCCCCCCTCTGACGCCTACCGCCGCGCCCCTCACCTGCCCGCCGGGTCGCGCACCGCCAGGGCGTGCGGGGCGCGCACCGGCCGCTCCGGCAGCCGCAGCGGACGGGAGCCCGGTGTCAGCGACCCCAGGACCCGCGGCCCGCCCGCGCCCGTGCACCGCGGGGCGTTGCCCGGCAGCCCGTGGAGGGTGAGGTAGCCCAGGACGGCGAACGCGTACGCCTCCTTCGCCGCGGCCGGCAGCCCCAGCTCCTCCGAGGGGCGCACGGCCGTGGCCCACGCCAGCTCGTCGCGCAGCATCCCCATCAGCACCGGGTTGCGCACGCCGCCGCCCGACACGAACACCTCCGTCGCCCCCAGCGGCCGCAGCGCGTCGGCCACCGTGCGGGCGGTCAGCCGGGTCAGGGTCGCGACGAGGTCCTGCGGGGCCGGAGTGCCGTCGTCGCACCCGGCCAGGTGCGCGCGCAGGTAGCCCGCGTGGAACAGCTCCTTCCCGGTGGTCCGGGGCGGCGGCAGCCGGTAGTACGGCTCCGCGAGCATCCGCCGCAGCAGCGGCTCGTGGACCCGCCCCGCGGCGGCGATCGCACCGCCCTCGTCGTACGCGAGCCGCCCGCCGGTCACCTCCCGGACCGCGGCGTCCATCAGCGCGTTCCCGGGCCCGGTGTCGAACGCCAGCGGCTCGCCGGCGGCGGGCAGCACCGTCAGGTTGGCGATCCCGCCGATGTTCAGGGCGGCGGGCACACCGGGCCGCCCGCGCAGCAGCATCAGGTCCACCAGGCTCACCAGCGGGGCGCCCTGCCCGCCCGCCGCGACGTCGCGCGGCCGGAACCCGGAGACGACGGGGCAGCCGCTGCCCTCGGCGATCCAGGCCGGCTCGCCCAGCTGCAGCGTGCCGTGCACCCTCCCGTCCTCGGCCCAGTGGAACACCGTCTGCCCGTGCGAGGCGACCAGCTCCGCCCGCCCGGCGCACAGCTCCCGGTCGGCGCGGGCCGCCGCCGCCGCGAAGGCCTGCCCGATCCGGGTGTCGAGGCGGCACACGTCGGCCAGCGTCGTCGACGCGGGCGGCAGGGCCGCGGCGAGGGCCTCCCGCACGTCGGCCGGGTAGGGGGCGCTGACCATCCCCAGCGGGGTCAGGTGCAGCGTGCCGTCCGCCCCGGACAGCTCCAGGTCGGCCGCCGCGGCATCGACGGCGTCGTACGAGGTCCCCGACATCAGCCCGATCACCCTCATCGCAGCGGCTCCCGGTGGTCGTCGCCGCGCAAGGTCAGCAGCGCGAGCGAGCTCAGCGCGCAGGTGCCGGCGGCGTAGTAGGCGGGCACGGCGGTGTCTCCCGTCCGGGCGGTCAGCGTGGTGATGACGAGGCCCGCGCAGCCGGAGAACACCGCGTTGGCCAGGGCGTACGCCACGCCCAGGCCGGTGCAGCGCACCGAGCGGGGGAACATCTCGGCGAGCATGGCCGGCCCGGGCCCGGCCATCAGGCCGACCAGCGAGCCCGCGAGCAGCACCGCCCCCGCCTTGGCCCACAGCGAGACGGACGGTGACTCCAGCAGGTGCAGCAGGGGCACGGCGAGCAGCACCACCGACAGGGCGCCGCCCAGCATCACCGGCCGCCGGCCGATCCGGTCGCTGAGCGCCCCGGCCGGCAGGATCGACGCGGCGAAGCCCAGGTTCGCCAGCGCCGTCGCGAGCAGCGCCTGCCGTACGGACGCCCCCAGCCCCGCCTGCAGATGCGCCGGCAGCACGACGAGGAAGGTGTACCCGGCCGCCGACCAGCCCATGACACGGCCGATGCCCAGCACCACCGCGCGCACGAGCTCCGCGGGGCGCGGTGGTGGTACGGCCGCCGCGGGGCCGGAGCCCGCCCGCGGGGGCGCTTCCGGCTCGACCAGCCCCGTACGCAGCCGGAGCGCGACCGCGCCCAGCGGCAGGGCCAGCAGGAACGGAACCCGCCACCCCCACCCGTACAGGGCGTCGGAGGACAGCACCGTCGCGAGCGCCGCGGCGGTGGCGGCGCCGGAGAGCAGGCCGAGCGCGACGGTGAAGGACTGCCAGGCCCCGCGGCGGCCGCGCCGGCCCACCGGTGCAGTCTCCGTCATGACGGAGACCGCACCGCCGAACTCGCCGCCCGCGGAGAGCCCCTGGAGCACGCGCAGGACCGTCAGGAGCACGGGCGCGGCCGCGCCGATCGCGGCCCGGGTCGGCAGGAGCCCGATCGCCGTGGTGGCCAGCGTCATGACGGTGACGGAGGTGACGAGGGCGGGGCGCCGGCCGATCCGGTCGCCGAGCCGCCCGAACAGCAGGGCCCCGGCCGGCCGGAAGAAGAAGGCGAGCGCGAAGGAGGCGTACGTCGCGACCAGCGCGGCGGCTCCGCCCGTGCCGGCTGCGCCGGACGCGAAGAAGTTCTCCGCGAGGACCGTGACCAGGCAGCCGTACACCCCGAACTCGTACCACTCGATGAGGTTGCCGACGCACGCGGCGAGCAGGGCCCGTCGGGAGCCGGCCGGCCGCCGCGCGCCCGCCGCCGGGGATGCTCCGGACGCCTCGGAGGCTTCGGACGTTTCGAGAGGTCTCACCCGTGCTGCGTGCCCCCTCGGCGGCGCTGCGACGCCTTCCGGAGCCCGGGTTCAGCAGTTCGGCGGCGGCCGCCCGGGTCAGGCCGGCGCCTGCCAGACGGTGGTCACGTTGCAGAACTCGCGGATCCCGTGCCCCGACAGCTCGCGCCCGTACCCCGAGCGCTTGACCCCGCCGAAGGGCAGGGCGGGGTGCGAGGCGGTCATGCCGTTGATGTAGATGCCGCCCGCCTGCAGGTCACGGACGAACCGCGCGATGTCCTCGTCGCTGCGCGTCCACACGTTCGAGCTGAGCCCGAACGGCGTGTGGTTGGCCCGTTCCACGGCCTCGTCGAGGTCCGCCACCCGGTACAGCGTGGCGACCGGCCCGAAGGTCTCCTCCAGGTCGATGCGCATGTCCCCGGTGATGCCGGCCAGCACGGTGGGCTCGTAGTACCAGCCCTGCTGCAGCCCCGGCGGGCGCCGCCCGCCGCACAGCACGTCCGCCCCACCCCGTACCGCGTCGTCGACGAGCTCCTCCAGGTCGGCACGGCCCTTCTCGGTGGCGAGCGGGCCCACGTCGGTGGACTCCAGCATCGGGTCGCCGATGCTGAGCGCCTTCATCCCGGCGGTGAACCGCTCCGCGAACGCGTCGTACACGTCGGCGTGCACGATGAACCGCTTGGCCGCGATGCAGGACTGCCCGTTGTTCTGCACGCGCGCGGTGATCGCCGTCTTGGCGGCCTGCTCGATGTCGGCCGAGGGCATCACGATGTACGGATCGCTGCCGCCCAGCTCCAGGACCGTCTTCTTCACCTCGTCGCCCGCCGTCGAGGCGACCGCCCGACCGGCCGGCTCGCTGCCCGTCAGCGTCGCCGCGGCGACCCGCTCGTCGCGCAGCACCGCCTCCACGGCGTCCGAACCGATCAGCAGGGTCTGGAAGCAGCCGTGCGGGAAACCCGCCCGCTCGAACAGCTCACCCAGGTAGAGGGCCGTCTGGGGCACGTTCGAGGCGTGCTTGAGCAGCCCGACGTTCCCCGCCATCAGGGCGGGCGCCGCGAACCGCACCACCTGCCACAGCGGGAAGTTCCACGGCATGACGGCGAGGACCACCCCGAGCGGCCGGTAGTGCGCCCGGACGGCCGCGGCCCCGCTGTCGCGGACGTCGGAGTCGGCGGGATGCTCGTCGGCGAGCAGCGCCGCGGCGCGGTCGGCGTACCAGCGCATGGCCTTCACGCATTTGGCGGCTTCGGCCCGGGCCGCACCGAGCGGTTTGCCCATCTCGAGGGTCATGGTCCGGGCGATGGCCTCGTTGTCCGCCTCCAGCAGGTCCGCGGCCCGCCTCAGCAGCCTCGCCCGCTCGGCGAAGCCCGTCGTGCGGTACGAGGCGAAGGCCCGCGCTGCGTCGGCGAGACACCGCTCGATCTCGTCGGGCCCCAGCGCGTCGAAGGTGCGTACCGTCTCGCCCGTCGCGGGGTTGACCGTGGCAATCGGCATCGTCGGCTCCTCCTCGTCGACCGGACCGGCTCCTCGACCCTGCCCCCTGGGCCGGGCCCGCGCAACGCGGACCCGCAACACCGACCCGGCGGGTGCCGCGCCGCGCCACCCGGCGCGCGGGGGCGGCGGGGCGTATGGTCGCGGAGGGGACCGCAGCGGCCCGCAAGGAAAACCGGAGTACCGCATGGCATCGGATGCGTACGGGACGGACGGCAGCGGCGACGGGCCCGGACTGACCGCGACGCTGCGCCGGCGCGGCGACGTCGTCATCGTGGCCACGGCGGGGGAGCTCGACCACGACAGCCCGGAACCGCTGCGCAGGGCGCTCGAGGAGGCCCTCGGCCAGGACGGGGCCGAACGGGTCGTCGTCGACTGCACCGGGCTGATGTTCTGCGACTCGACCGGGCTCAACATCCTGTTGAAGGGTCGGCTGGACGCCAAGGCGGCCGGCACCACCCTGGAGCTCGCGGGCCTGCGGCCGCCCGTGGCCCGCATGTTCGAGATCACCGGCGCGATGGGCCTCTTCACGGTGCACCCGGAGCTGCCGCAGGACCTGGCCTGACGCGCGGGCGGGAAGGTGTGCGGGAAGGTGTGCGGGAAGGTTTGATCGAATTCGACAACCCGTGCGTCGAACCGTTCGCCACGCCCTAGCGTGTTCCTGCTGAGACCGGGGAGTGCAGGTGATGCCCCGGTCGCTTCCGGGACGAGAAGGAGACACGGTCATGGGCGACACGACGCGCCGGCGCACGGTACTCGCGGCGGGCGCCGCCACACTGGCGGGCGCCGCCCTGAGCGGCTGCGGCGCCGACGGCGGTTCGGACGCCTCGGGCGCCTCGGGCGCACAGAACGACGCAACGGGCGGCGCGCAGAACGGCGGTGCGCAGAACGGCGGCCAGGGCAGCCCCTCGGGCACCACCGGCGGGGCGGCGGCGCCCGGGGGCGGCGGCCAGGTGCTCGCGCGCACCGCCGACATCCCGGTCGGCGGCGGCAAGGTGTTCAAGGACCAGAAGGTGGTGGTCACCCAGCCCGCGGCGGGCCAGTTCAAGGCCTTCTCGGCGACCTGCACCCACCAGGGCTGCCTGGTGGGCTCGGTGAAGGACGAGAACATCGTCTGCCCCTGCCACCAGAGCCTGTTCAAGATCTCCGACGGCTCGGTCGCCGGCGGCCCGGCCAGTCGCCCGCTCTCCCCGGCCAAGATCACCGTTCAGGGGGACAACATCACCCTCGGCTAGTCGGCGCGGCGGCCGAGTGCGGAAACGGCGGCGACGACCCGGTCCCAGAAGAGGTCGGCGTCCAGGGTCGTCGCCACCCGCGCGTTCACCGGCCGGTCCGTGCGGCGGTGCAGGTCGACGACGGTCGCGCCGCGCGTGTAGCGGCCCTGGAGCTCCACGACCACATTGGCCTCCACACAGCGCACGATCCGCGGGTCGATCACCCTGGCCACGGCCACGGGATCGTGCAGGGGCGGGTCCGGGAAGCCCCACAACTCGCGGTAGGTCGAGGCGAAGTACGTCAGCAGATCGGCGCAGATCCGCCCGAGCTCGGTGCCCAGGCCGGTGAAGCGGGCCAGCACCTCGGGCGTGGCGAGCGCCTGGTGGGTGACGTTGAGCCCGCACATGGTCAGCGGGACACCGCTGCGGAAGACGATGTCCGCCGCCTCCGGGTCGGCCTGGACGTTGAACTCGGCCGCCGGGGTCCGGTTCCCGCGCTCCGTGGAGCCCCCCATGAGGACGATCTCGCGGATCCGGGCCGCGTCCTCGGGATAACGGGTCAGCAGCAGCGCGATGTTGGTCAGCGGTGCGGTGGGCACGAGGGTGACCGGCTCGGGATGGTCCCGCAGGATCCGGTGGATCAGGTCCACGGCGTGCTCGGGCGCCACGCCGACCGTGGGCTCGGGGAACCGCGGCCCGTCGAGCCCGGACGCGCCGTGCACGTCGTCCGCCACGGCCAGCGGCTGGACGAGCGGCCGGTCGCAGCCCGCCGCGACGGGCACGCCGGCGATCCCGGCGACCGTGCAGACACGGCGGGCGTTCAGGGTGGTCTTGGCCAGCGTCTGGTTGCCCGCGACCGTGGTGATCGCGAGGAGGTCCACGGCCGGATCACCCGCCGCCAGCATGATCGCGAGGGCGTCGTCGTGCCCCGGGTCGCAGTCGATGACGATCGGTACGGGCGGCGCGGGCGGTACGGGCACGAACACTCCTCGGTCTGCGGAGCCGGTCCCGCCCAGTGTGCGGCCGGGTGACGTACGGGGCCAGAGCGCCCCGGCACACCGGTGTCCGCCAGGTGGTGCCCGCGGGGGCATCCTCTCGAAGGACCTCCGGGTGGAGAACGTGCCACCCGGCCGAGCAGCGGTCAGTAAGCAACGCGATGCACACACCGACCCGTGCGAAAGATGGTCTGGTCCCCATGACCGCACAACGCGAGACGCGCAGAGTGAGCGACGCCGTCTTCCGAGCCGTCTACGACTCGCCCGCTTCGCTGCCCGGCTGCCACCGGTGGGTGACTCCGGAGGAGGACGTGCGCAAGGTCGAGGAGCTCCTGGGCATGGAGGCCGGCACGATCGGAGCCCCCCTCTGGGTCAGCGGCGACTCCCGGCGGTGCGGGCCTGCGGCCGGCAACCCAGCTGGCTGGACATCGTCTCGTCTGCGCTGGACGGCAGGCACGGGCGCGTGATGATCGCCGAGTACGTGAACACCGAGGCCCCGGAGGCCATCGCCGGCCTGCTCTGCCACGGCTGCCGGAACCCGATCACCGATCTCCGCAGCTTGCAAGTGCCACAACTGGGCCTACGCGGTCGGAGACCTCCAGAGGGTACTGGAGCGGATTGCCTGACCGGCGAGCCAACACCCGGCCACCGGCGCACCACGGTCCGGGCAGGCCGGAAAGGGCTCCCCGTCATGGACAGCCCGGCGCCCGCGGGACACACTCCCCGGGCATCGGTCGCCCGGACGGGAGATGACACCGTGAGGAAGTCCCGTGGTTGGAGCTTTGACCGGTTTGCCGGATTCGGCGAAAGTGCCGAAAACCTGGCCCAAGCCGAGCTAGAGTCCCAGCTCAGGAAGCCTGCTCTCCGCACCCGCGGGGATGACCCCGCCAAGCTCGTCATGCACCGCACGAACGGCGACTGCTCTCCGCACCCGCGGGGATGACCCCGACCGCCACAAAAAGCGTGCCCACAGCCATCGCTGCTCTCCGCACCCGCGGGGATGACCCCCACACCGGCATCGTCACCGGCCTGATCTACGACTGCTCTCCGCACCCGCGGGGATGACCCCGACCGCGCGGGCACGTTCGAACTCACCGCGGTCTGCTCTCCGCACCCGCGGGGATGACCCCTTGCGCCGTATGTCCGGGCGGAAGCTCGACCACTGCTCTCCGCGCCCGCGGGGATGACCCCCATCCGATGACAGATCGGGCTACGCCATCGACCTGCTCTCCGCACCCGCGGGGATGACCCCGTCACCGGCACCCCCGCACCCACCAGCTGAAACTGCTCTCCGCACCCGCGGGGATGACCCCGGCCACAAGATGACGCGTCGGAACGCGGTGACTGCTCCCCGCACCCGCGGGGATGACCCCGGATCCCCTTCCGGTGTTGCGGGTGTTGCCATCTGCTCCCCGCACCCGCGGGGATGAACCCTGGGTGCAGAAAGAAGCCCCGCCGCGCGGGGGCTGTTCCCCGCGCCCGCGGGGGTGACCCCTTGCCAATCTTGTCTCGCATGAGACGCGACGGCTGTTCCCCGCACCCGCGGGGATGACCCCCAGCCATCGGGCGAATACGACAGCATTCCGGTCTGCTCCCCGCACCCGCGGGGATGACCCCGTGAGCGTTGCCGGTGCGCGGAAGACGAGGGCCTGCTCCCCGCACCGCGAGGATGATCCCCTCACCGAGACGACGCCGCCCGGCTGGGGGAACTGCTCCCCGCACCCGCGGGGATGACCCGAGGCCCCTGTCGCCTTGCGCAGTTTGGCCAACCTGCCCCTCGCACCGCGGGGATGAGCCCGTCCGCCCGGTGCGGCGCAGGGAGGGGGCGATATCGACCGGGGTGTCGGCAGCCGGGTCGCCCCCGACGGTACGCACGTTGCGGGTGGCGGCGGCATGGGCCGGGCTCAGTGCCGACCGGGGCAACGAGGGTGTGCGGCTTGGCGCGTCGTACGGCATGTCGGCCCGCGGGCTGGACCGGGTATCGGGAACGTGCGCCGCGGTGGTGTGGCGCGGGGGTGTCAGGTCGGTGCGAGGGTCCAGGTGTTCGGGGGGTTGGTGGTGTCGGGCCGGTCTTGGAGGCCCGAGGCGATTCGGGCGAGGAGGTCCCGGACCCAGGAGGCGTCCTCGGGTGAGGCGTGCCGCAGCCGCAGCGCCCGGGCCCGGAACACCGTGATCCGAAGCCCGCGCAGCCGCCCGGAATCCGCGTCCACCGAGGCCAGGTACAGCAGGCGCAGGTCGTCGCGGTAGCGCTCGTAGCCGCTGATGCCCTCGTAGTCGTCGATGAAGTCCCCGCAGCCGTACAGGATCAGCCTGCCCCGGTACAGCTCCAGCGGCCGCGGGTGGTGCGAGGAGTGGCCGTGCACGATGTCCACGCCGGCGTCGACCAGGGCACGGCCGAAGGCGACCCGGTCGTGCGGGACCTCGTACCCCCAGTTGGAGCCCCAGTGGACGGAGGCCACCGCGATGTCGCCGGGCCGTTTCTCCTCCCGTACGCGCGCCGCGACCGCGCGGGCGGCGGCCCCGGCCGCATCGGGCACGTACGCCACGCCCGCGCGGTCGCGGCTCGCGGCCCAGTCGGGCGGGACCCCGCTGCACGGCATCCCGAAGGAGTAGACCAGCAACCGCCCGCCGCCGGCCAGCGGCACGGCGGCCGGCCGGGCCGCCGCCTCGGCGTGTTGCCCGGCCCCCGCCGTCACCAGCCCCGCCCGGGCCAGCGTGCGCAGCGTCTCGCGCAGCCCGCGCCGGCCGAAGTCCAGGACGTGGTTGTTGGCCAGCACGCAGACGTCGGGGCGGGCGGCCGCCAGACAGGGCAGGTTCTCGGGGTTCATGCGGTAGTGGACCGCCTTGCCGGGGGCGAAGTCGCCGCTGCGCGTCACGCTGGTCTCCAGATTGACCACCCGCGCGTCGGGCGCGGCCGCATCGAGCACCGCGAGCGCGTCCCCCCACGGCCAGTCGAAGCCCACGGGCAGCGGCGGGAGCACGCCGCCCGCCGCCTCCGCCAGCTCCACGTAGTCGCGGGCGTCCTTGACGTACCCCTCCCGCAGCTCCGGATCGCCCGGATGCGGCAGGATCTGGTCGACGCCGCGCCCCAGCATGACGTCACCGCACAGGAAGACCGCGACCTCACTGCCGGCCATGCTCCCAGCCTAGGCCGCCTCCGTCAGCCGCGTCGGCCGCCTCACGCGTGGCCGAGGACGACCTTCAGCAGCTCCTCCGGGGCCTCGCGCATCACGTCGCGCCCGCTGTCGACGGCGTACGTGCGCCAGTCCGGCAGTCCGCCGAGGCGTTCGTACAGCTCCGTGAACGGCGACGGCGACGGCGTCGGCCAGCCGGTCGCGTACACGTACGACTTCTCCGGGAACCGGTCGAGGCCGCCCTCCAGGCGGACCGCCTGGAGCAGCGAGGCCAGCGGGTGCGGGGTGGTGCGCGGGTCGAAGAAGGGGAGCGGGGCGCTGGTATAGCCGTTCTCCGCGGTGCCGTTCAGGTACCAGGCCCGCTCGTTGTCGCTCACCGGCGACCACGTCGACTGGCCGTCCTGCGGGACCACGGCGTCCACGTACACCAGGCCCTTCACGCGCTCCGGGACCCGGTCGGCCGCACCCGTGATGACCGTGCCACCGTAACTGTGGCCGACCAGGACCGCCTCGGGTATGTCCTCGTCCACCAGCAGGTTCACCACGTCCGCGATGTGCGTGTCCAGGTTGACCGAGGGGGTCAGCAGGTGCCTGCGGCTGCCGAGGCCCGTCAGCGACAGCGGGTACGCCTCGTGGCCGGCCCGGCGCAGGGCGCGGGCGAGCGGCTCGAAGGTCCAGGCGCCGTGCCAGGCGCCGGGGACCAGTACGTACGTCGTCATCGCGGGTCTCCTGCGGAGGTCGGGCGGTGGGCTGCGGTGGTCAGGACGATCTTGCCGCTGGTGCGGCCGGACTGGGAGAGCTCGTGCGCCCTGCCCGCCTGCGCGAGCGGCAGCACCTGCGCGATGTGCGGGCGCAGCGCACCGCGCTCGGCGAGGTCGGCGAGGGCCCGCATGCCCGCGTGGTCGGCCTCCACGGCCAGGAACACGGCCCGCACGCCGTGCCGGGCGGCCTCGTCGGCGAGCGCGGCCTCGGCCGGGGAGGCGAGCGAGACCACGAGCCCGCCGGGGCGCAGGGTCCGCAGCGAGCGCGGGCCGTACGCGCCGCCGATGGTGTCGAGGACGACGTCCACGCCGGCCACGGTCTCGGCGAAGTCGGTCGTGCGGTAGTCGACGACCTCGTCCGCGCCGAGCGAGCGGACGAAGCCGTGCTTGGCGGCGCTCGCGGTGCCGATCACGTACGCGCCGCGGGCCTTGGCGATCTGGACGGCGAGGTGGCCGACGCCGCCGGCCGCCGCGTGGACCAGCACCCGCTGCCCGGGCTGCACGTCAGCGGTGTCGACCAGGGCCTGCCACGCCGTCAGACCGGCCAGCGGCAGGGCGGCGGCCGCGACGTGGTCGAGGCCGGCCGGCTTGCGGACCAGGTGGCGGGCCGGGGAGGTGGCGTACTCGGCGTACGTGCCCGCCGGTGCGGGGTGGCGCGGCATGCCGAACACCTCGTCGCCCGGGCGGAACAGGGTGACGCCGATGCCGACGGCCTCGACGGTGCCCGAGAGGTCCCAGCCGAGCGGCACGGGCGGCACGCCGGTGCCGGCCAGGCCGCCGGTCGCACGGTGCCAGACGTCGGTGGGGTTGACCGCCGCCGCGTGGATCCGTACGAGCACCTCGGCCGGACCGGGTGCGGGCCGGTCGACGGTGGCGAGGCGCAGCACCTCGGGCCCGCCGAAGCGGTCCTGGGTGACGGCCTGCATGGACTGGGGTGCCTGCGCGGCGTGCGTGGTCTGCGTGCTCTGTGCCGTCGTGGCCTGTGCCGTCGTGGCCTGTGTCGTCGTGGCCTGAGTCGTCGTCATGTGATCAAGGTTGCCGGGCTCGATCCGGGCGAACGAGTGGCCGGACTGCCACGATCTGAAAAGATCCGGCCATGACAGCTGAGCGCGCGCACCGGGTCGTCGTCCTCGCCCTCGACGGGGTCTACCCCTTCGAGATGACCATCCCCGTACGGATCTTCGGCACGGCCGAAGGGCCCGCCGGCGAGCCCCTCTACGAGGTCCTGACCTGCAGCCTCGACGGCCGCCCGGTCCGCACCAGCGCCGATTTCGCCATCATGGTCGAACACGGGGCCGAGGCCTTCGCCACCGCGGACACCCTCGTCATCCCGCCCTTCGTCTGCGGCCCGGGCGCGGACGGCAACGACCCCGCCGCCTTCGACTGGCTGCCCGCCGAACTCGCCGCGGCCCTCGACCGGTTGCCGGCCGGCGCCCGCATCGTCTCGATGTGCACCGCCTCCTACGTCCTGGCCACCGCCGGCCTCCTCGACGGCCGGCGCGCCACCACCCACTGGAACGAGGCGGAGCACTTCCAGCGCGCCTTCCCCCGGGTCCAGGTCGACGCCGACGTGCTGTTCGTCGACGGCGGCCGGGTCCTCACCGCCGCCGGAGTCGCCGCCGGCGTGGACCTGTGCCTGCACCTGCTGCGCCGCGACCACGGCAGCGCCGTCGCCAACCGGGTGGCCCGGCTGTGCGTCGTACCGCCCTGGCGGGAGGGCGGGCAGGCGCAGTTCATCGAGCGGCCGGTCCCCGAAACCGCGCAGAGCAGTACCTCCGCCACCCGTGAATGGGCCCTCGCCCGCCTCGGCCGGCCCCTCGCCCTGGCCGAGCTGGCCCGGCACGCGGGCATGAGCGTACGGACCTTCTCGCGCCGCTTCCGCGACGAGGTCGGGATGACCCCCGGCCAATGGCTGACCCGGCAGCGCATCGAGCACGCACGCCGCCTGCTGGAAGTCACCGACCTCTCCGTGGACCGCATCGCCGAGGAAGCCGGCCTCGGGACCGGCGCCTCCCTGCGGCGGCACATGGCGCTCACGATCGGTGTGGCGCCGCTGGCCTACCGGCAGACCTTCCGCGCCAAGGCGGCCGTGGTGCCCTGAACGGGTGACCGGCGTCAGGGTGGACGCGCCCGCAGGGCGGCGCGGGAGCACCCTGGAGGTATGAGCCGGGCCAACGAAGAGGTGGAGGCGCTGCTCCGGGAGTACGCCGAACTGATCGCCATCAGCGGCGCGGACGCCTTCAAGGCACGCGCGTACGAGAAGGCCGCCCGCGCCATCGGCGGCCACCCGGTCGACATCGCCCGGCTCGACGCCAAGGGCCTGAGGGAGATCCCGAACGTCGGCAAGTCCATCGCGGACAAGGTCGTGGAGTACCTGCGGACCGGGCACGTCCCCGACATCGACGCCTCCCGGTCCGCCGTCCCGGCCGGCGTGCGCGAACTCACCCGCATCCCCGGCCTCGGCCCCCGCAAGGCCCTCCTCCTCCACCGGGAGCTCGGCATCTCCTCCGTACCGCAGCTGGAGGCCGCGATCGAGCAGGAGCAGCTGCGCGACCTGAAGGGCTTCGGCGAGCGCACCGAGCAGGCCATCCTCCACGGCATCGCCCTGCTCCGGCAGTCCGGCGACCGCATCCTCCTCGACGCCGCCATGGAGCTCGCCGAGGAGATCGTCGCCGAGATGGAGCGGATCCCCGGATGCGTGCGGTGCACGTACGCCGGCTCGCTGCGCCGCATGCGCGAGACCATCGGGGACATCGACATCCTCGTCGCCGCCGACGGCTCGGCGCCGTTCATGACGGCCCTCACCCGCCTCGCACACACCGCCGAGGTCATCGCGCACGGGGCCAAGAAGACCTCCGTCCGCACGGCCTCCGGCCTCCAGGTCGACCTGCGGGTGCTGCCGCCCGCCTCCTGGGGCGCGGGACTGCAGTACTTCACCGGCTCCAAGGCCCACAACATCCGCACCCGGGAGCTGGCCGTCCGCCACGGCCTGAAGCTGTCCGAGTACGGGCTCTTCGACGCCGAGAGCGGCGACAGCCTCGCCTCGGAGACCGAGGAGGAGGTCTACGCCCGGCTCGGCCTGCCCTGGATCCCGCCGACCCTGCGCGAGGACCGCGGGGAGATCGCGGCCGGCCTGCGCGGCGAGCTGCCCGAGCTGCTGACCGAGCGCGACATCAAGGGCGACCTGCACACCCACACCGACCTCACCGACGGGCTCGCCTCCCTGGAGGACATGGTGGCCGCCGCTGCCGCCCGCGGATACGCGTACTACGCGGTGACCGACCACGCCCCGGACCTGTCCATGCAGCGCATGACCAAGGAGAAGATCCTCGCGCAGCGCGCGCAGGTCCGCGCCCTGGACCGCACCGTGCGCGGGATGCGGCTGCTGCACGGCACCGAGCTCAACATCGGCCCGGACGGGGGCCTGGACTGGCCGGACGACTTCCTCGCGGGCTTCGAACTGTGCGTGGCCTCGGTGCACTCCCACTTCGGCCAGAGCCGGCAGGCCATGACGGCGCGGATCCTGCGGGCCTGCGAGAACCCGTACGTCGCCGTCATCGGCCACCCCACCACGCGGCGCATCGGGAAGCGGCCGGGGGTGGACGCCGACTTCGACGCCGTCTTCGAGGCCTGCGCGCGGACCGGCACCGCCCTGGAGATCAACGCGCACCCGGAGCGGCTGGACCTGTGCGACGAGGACGTCCTGCGGGCGAAGCGGTACGGGGTGAAGTTCGCCGTGGACTCCGACGCCCACGCCACCGTGCACCTGCCGTACCTGCGGTACGGGGTGGGCACCGCGCAGCGCGGCTGGCTGACGAAGGACGACGTCGTCAACGCCTGGCCGTGGACCCGCCTCCACCGCTTCCTGCGCGCCAAGCGGCCCTGAGGCCGGGTCGGCAGATCCAGCCTCGCCGGCGTTTGAGTGGGGGGCCCCCGGACGGAGTCGGGGGGAGGGTCCGGGTGGAGCCCGGTGCCCGGCGGAGCCGGGTTGCCTGGGGCGCTGCCCCGGGCCCCGCGCCTCAATCGCCGGCGGGGCTGGAGGTGTCGGCGCTCGGCTTTGATGGCGGCGGCCGGGGTTGTGCTGGGGCGCTGCCCCGGGCCCCGCGCCTCAATCGCCGGCGGGGCTGGAGGTGTCGGCGCTCGGCTTTGATGGCGGCGGCCGGGGGGTGCGCTGGGGCTCC
>NZ_JBEYXK010000096.1:0-26141 GCF_040645035.1 Streptomyces sp. NPDC046876
CTACGAACGCAAGGCCGAGCACTTCCTCGCCTTCACCAGCATCGCCTGCACCCTCATCTGCTACCGCAGGCTCGCCAAATGAGATGGCCTCTAAGGCGCGGGCAGGGACCGCGTGACAGCACGCGGACTGTACGGACCGCGTCGGTGCGCGCGGAGCGGTTGGCCTGACGAGTTCCCGCCCCACGGTCCCTGAGCCGTATCCGCGGGTCAGCCCCCAAGGTGCACGGGCCAGAGAACGGCCCCAGTGGCGGTCGCCAGGCGCCGTGCTGGCTGCCTCCTCGATGAGCGGGCAGAAGAGGAGGCAGGCAGGCAGCACGCGGACGTTCCGCTTCCCGGATTTGGCGAGCTACTTTTGAACGATCTTCTTCGGCGCCGCTTTCTTGGCAGTCGCCTTCTTGGAAGTGGACTTTGTGGCCACTTTCTTTGCGGAAGCCTTGGCAGTATTTGCCGCGGACTTCTTGCTAGCAGTTTTTGCCGGTACCGTCTTGCCGGTCTTCGCAGCAGCCTTCTTGCCGGCACCCGCCGTTGCCTTGGTGGTTGCCTTCTTGGTAGGAGGTTTCGCAGAAGGTTTTGCAGCAGTCCGCTCAACTGTCGCCGGTGCAGAGGTCTTTGCGCGAGTTACGGGAGCAGACTTCCGCGAGATGGCCGCAGTCGACTGGGCCAGTCCTGTCAAATGCGCAAGCGAGCCAAGCACTGCGTCGACTGCGTCATTAGCCACGCTGCGATCAAGGCCTTTCTGTCCCAGTCGTTGAGCAACTGCTTCGAGCAGAATTGCTCGGAACAACTCCGACCCGACGACCGCCCACCGATCAGCTTCAGGCTCAGTTAGTGACGAAATGGCGAGTTCTGTTCGGATTGTCACTTCATCAGGGGAGGCTTCTGCCCCACTCGTGCCACTCTTCGACCATTCATCTCTAAACTCCCCTGGTGCTGGTGCTGGTGCTGGTGCTGGTGCTGGTGCTGGTGCTGGTGCTGGTGCTGGTGCTGGTGCTGGTGCTGGTGCTGGTGCTGTTACGGAACTCGTCCCCTTCCGCGTCCAATCATCGTCACCCTCGAGCACCCCGAATGTAGACATGGCATCGGTCTCTCGTGTCCGCTATCTGATATAGATGGTGGCGGCGATCACAAGTGCAGCCTCGACCAGAAGTAGGCAAGCGCCAGCTTGGTACCACCTGGCATACGATTCGATTCGCGCTTCATTTGTTCGAGAATCCTCCACTATGGCTCGAGATGCCCTACGCAGGATGCTTTTATTGTCGCCTGAAGCGCTCAGAATTGCGCGGGGGTTGGGGCCGAAAGACCAGCCCGCCCTCGGCCATAGCACCCACAGGGAGCAGACGCCGATCGCTAGAAGAATCACCAAGAGAGCTACAGCGAATCCAATTGGGATCGGATTGTCCTTATTGATGATTCCCAGGGCTGAAGAGAAAGAAGCGATGAGAGCAGCGACTGTGAGGAGGCCCGTGGCGCGATTTCTCAAATTTCCTACTGTTCCGTCCTGTTGTGTGAGAGCCAGGATGGCTGCGTCGTAGGCAGTTTTGTACTTTTCTTCGGGATCTTGTTCTTGTCCCTCGTGGACAGCCGCATCCAAGGCTTGCTCAGCCGCCTGAGTACTGCCAAGCCTTTCGGTCAGTATCCCGATCAGAGCTGCTCGGTCCGCTCCTACTGCTTCCAAGGCCTTCTCAGCCGCCTCTGTGCCGCCCAGTCGGGCTGCAAGGATGCCGAGCAGCGTCGCTCGATCTGTCTCTGCCCTTTGCGGAGTACCGTCGGGCTCAGGCGGTGACACGTTGGTCTTTCGCCGCGGCACCTTCATTCGCTGACCTCCTGACGTCGAGACTCCACCGCAAACGGCAGTGTCACCCCGCTGGTAATTGAGGCATTCAGCGACATGCCGAGGTTCTCCTTAAGTGGAGTCCCTCTAGTCCGGTTGCGCGCCGTCGTAGGGCCGCGCCCGAGGAAAACAGCGGGTGACCGGCCGACCGAGCTGCTGGGTAGCCGCCCGTCTTGGACCAACCCTCGACTCCAGGGGTGTGCTCGTCACGCGTCGGCCGGACTCACAGCGCAGGGAGCCCGGATTGCCCGCCGGGCCCCAGCCGACCGCTTGGCCGCGTGGTCACCGCGCCCTGCGCGTGCTCGAGGTCGTCCACCGCCACACCGGCGACGTCCACCTCAGTCCCTTCGCCCAGGCGCAGTAGCTGCTGTCAGCGGCGTGGACGGTGTCCGAGCCGTCAAGCCTGGTTGGGCGTAGGGCCGGGCATGAAAGAAGGCCACGGACAGCCAGGCCCTGCGGAGTGAGGCCGGCGGCGTACATCCCCACAGGCCCGCACACGCATCGCCCGGCCTCTCACGCGGTCGGCGGGACGTTACCCTGATCAATAGGGATAGTCAGGCATACAAAGACATGGAAGCCACACACACGGTGGGGAGCATCCGCTGGGTCAGCCGAAGAGGTTCCAGCCGCCGAATCGTGCGAGCAGCGCACGGGTGTCGTCAAGGTTGAGGCCGAGGCCGGCGGCGACCTCCGCGGGATCCTGGCCGCGTGCGTCGTGGGCTGGCCAGTAGGCGGTGCGTTGCGCAATGAGTTCCAAGCCTCGGGCAGCTTTGATAGCGGCGGTCGGTGACTCCTTGGCAAGCCTCTCGATAGCGTCGCTGACGTTGCGCAGGAGCGCCTGCAACTCGGCCGGGAGGGGGACTGTGGTGTCGCCCACCGTGTTGATGTGCCGGTCCCAGTCTTCCTGGCACCGCGCGGCGGTGTCCCACCCGCTCTCGCGAAACGGCCGGTCACCGGCCGTGTGCCAGTCCAGGGGGTACGTGGTCCCGGTCCAGCCGCAGGAACATTCGGCGCGGAGTACCTCCGCCTTGGGGCGGGCTGGGTACATGCCGCCGTCGTAGACGCTCCAGTGGCTGACGTCCCAGCCACCTCCGCCCGAGTTCGAGTCGAAGTACACGGGCTGGGGCGTAGTGCCGTCTGCGACGAGTACCCCGACGCGGCCTTCATGTGACGTTCCGTATTCATCGGACGTCCAGATCTCGTCCTTCTCCATAAACCCCTCCCACGTGTTCTGAGCTGCAGTCATTGGCCTCGGGGACGACGATCTCGCACCTGCGACAGGACGCGCGGGAGAACGGACAAACTTCGCTGCACCGTGGACTCGAGGCCACCACCGCAGCCAGCTCTTCCCGCCAGGCTGGGCGGGGTGCTTCACTCACGCACGCTTGTCCGCCGGCGCCGTCGAACTTCACCGCGACCTGCGCAACCCGGCCGCGGCTTGGCGACGGAACGCCCAAGCCGATCAGCGCGGCCTTGGCACCCCAGCCGCTCGCGTCGCTCTGCGGCGCCAGGCCCACGCACTTCGCCCCCGCGGTGATGGCATGAGCGCACCGGTCACGGAGCCGGTGGAGTCTCAACCGTGGCGGCCGAGGACGGCCCGGCGCCCAAGGTGTGGAGCTGGCCGGCGGGCGACCCGCCAGCCGTGCGGGTGCGGTCTCGCGGCGCCTGGCGGTATGCCGCCGTCAAGGCCCGGCACGACTAGCGAGCCGTTGGCCAGTTCAGTCAGCGCTTGACCCGCCCGCGCACCGCCAGCACGAGGAGGAGCAGCAGCAGCGGCAGCATGAGCCTGGCTGCCATCTCGATGTATGTCCCAGCCCGCGTCAGCCCCTGGCCGGGGGATCTGAAGGCCACCGAGTTCACCGCTGTCCGCAGGGCGCGTTCCGCCCGATGGCGACTGAACTTCTCTGGCCAGGGTCCGGGCGCCCGGCCGCCGGGCCGCCGGTCGAAGGTCTCCACCGTCTTTACCTCGGTTAGCTTCTCACCCGCCGGCGCACGGGTGTACTGAACCGGCGGGACCTCGCCAGTCGGCAGGCCCCACGCCATGAGCGCGAGCACCACCGCTGCCACGGCCACTCCAAGGCATGCCACGGCACGCGAGGCGCGCAGCCCGTAACCGGACACGAACCAGTAAAGGGACAGCAAGGTACGCTCGCCCCATGGACGCTGGCGGTCCTTGCGGCGCATCTCCATTTCGCCGTAGTAAAAGTCCGCCGCGTCTGGCTCGTTCTTGACGTCCTCCAAGGCCTTGCGCAGCGACCTATAGGTCCCCGCGAGGTCGTCGGCCCCCGGCGTCAAACGAGGGTCCGGGTGGTGCGGACCTCGGAGCCAGCCCCACGGGGGCGCCAGATTCCACCGGTTCAGGGCACGCCAGTAGTGCTCCTCGATCAAGACACGTCGCTGGGTCCACCCTTCCGGGGCGGGGGCAAACGCACAGTTACCCTCGATCCGCAGCTGATCCAGGTGGAGTGCCCCTACGAACTCACACTTGCTCAGGTCGGTATCCGTCAGGACGAGGTGGGCGGCGTCGACCCCACGGAGCGAGTACACCCGCACCCTAGCGTCTGGCTCAGGACCGAAGGCGACCTGTCCCACGATGAGGCGGCGGCCGGCGCGCTCGACTGCGTACGCGCTGAACCGGGGATCGAGCAGGCGCTCCGGCGGCGCGAACCCGGCGACGGGGTTGGCGCTGACCGCCACTGGTGAGGACAGCACAGCATCTTCCAGGTCTACGTCCGCGTATCGCAGGCGGAGGGTGGCCATCGACTCCCAGCGAGTCCGGCGAAAATACACCCACCGGGAGGCAATCAGCATCGCTACCGGCGCCTGGAAAATAGCGCCGTCGAAGTGAAGCCCTTCTCCGCACACAAGTGGTCCTACCTGTGAAGCCTTCTCCCCGAATGTAGCGTTGGTGAACCTGGCTGCACTAAACGTTGCTCCATCAAACCGAACAGGGCCGTGGAACGTTGTCGACTGGAACCAGGCGTGGGCAAACTTGGCGTCCCTAAAATTGGCGCTGCCATTGAACGTTGCGTCGTCGAACATGACGTTTTGGAGCAGCTTAAGTTCAGGCTCACTGAACGTCACCCGGGTAAAAAGAGCATCGTTGTTGAACGTCGCTCTAACGAAAGTGACGCTGAGGCGATCTCCCGGCTTCGT
The DNA here is from genome assembly GCF_040645035.1 of Streptomyces sp. NPDC046876. NCBI lineage: Bacteria > Bacillati > Actinomycetota > Actinomycetes > Kitasatosporales > Streptomycetaceae > Streptomyces > Streptomyces sp. NPDC046876. The sequence continues at coordinate 4,988 of NZ_JBEYXK010000096.1, forward strand.
CACGACTGGGGCGGTGCCGTTGAACGTCGCCCGCCAGAAATTTGCCACGCCGTCGAACGTCGCCCCACTAAAGCTGACAGCGGGTGCGTCTGGTCGGCGCGCCCTGAACATCGCACTGTCGAAGTTGGCTTGCCGATGGAACACCGCTTTGTCGAAGCTGACGCGGCAGTTGAATGTTGCTTTCTCGAAGTTTACAGGGCCGTAGAACATGGCTCCCCGGAAGTCGGCATCACCGTAGAACGACGCCTCATAGAACTGAGCGGCGCCGAATTCCGGAGCTTCTGAGGGTGAATTTTGGACGGCTTGCAGCAGAGATTCCAAGAGCGGCTGGTCGATGCGCGTGCCGCGGTAGTCGACGTCCGGGAGGTAGCCTAGGCTGCCGAGGTGTTCCTTTCGCTCGCGCGGTGAGAGATGGTAAAGGCACGCGGTGTAGCCGGGGACGAGAATTCCTCGGCAACCAATTCTGTAGGTGGTTCGGTTCCGGCCATGCCCGCAATGGGACCACGGGGGAAGGGTGGTATCGGTCATAGGCTCATTGATTCCTCAGAGGAGCCTCGCCTCATCGCTCCCACGCCGCGCATTCGGGTGGTTAACCGGACGTGTTCGAAGGCCGCCAACCGGAAGACCACCTCTAAGCGCTGTCCCGTAAACGATCTCCCTCTCAGGGGCGTCGGGGGTAGTCAGGGTGATCGGCGTAAGGTGACACGAGGTCGAGCAGGTCATCGCATGGCCAGGTCTCGCCGTCGTACTGGCAGTCATCGCGGTTGTCCCACGGTAGTTCGGGGTCGCCCGTGGCAGGACTGAGGACATGGCGGGCGACCACGCGTCGCTTGGCCTCGACCTCCCGCAGGACACGAGCAGGGTCGTGCAGCGCGACGTGCAGGGCAATCGTGGGATAGAAGCCGGAGAGTTCTCCTTGGCAGAAGTCGACCGTGTGCCCGCGAGCGGTCCACTCCCCGCAGCCATCACTGTCGCAGCGTCGGGCCAGATCGGCCTCCTCATCCAGCCGTGCGTGGAGGAACGTCACCAGGTCTTGACTCATGAGGTCATCGTGGATGATGCGCCAGGCCCGGTCGCCTGATTTCCATGCTGTGCGTAGGGCCCGGCCGGCAGGTTGACAGTGGAATGATCTTGCTGTGGCTGGTGTGATCACGGCATCGGAGCCGTTCTGGATAGCCCCGTTCACCGGGCTGAGCCCGCGTGCGTTCGGGAAGCTGGTGACGGTTCTGCGGCGCGAGGGTGCGGATGCGGTCCGCAGGGGCCGGCCGTGGAGCCTTCCGTTGGAGGACCGGGCACTGCTGGTGGCCGCGTACTGGCGCACAAACTTGACGATGCGGCAGCTCGCTCCGCTGTTCGGGTCTCGAAGTCGGCGGCAGACCGGATCATCGACCACCTCGGGCCGATGCTCGCCCTGCAGCCCCGCAAGACCTCTACAGCTCGGGCTTGACCAGCACGATGTGGCTCACCTCGGGCAGTGGCAGCCCTGCCGCCGCGGGGGCGAGACCGGCGTGACGGGCGAGAGCGGCGGTTTCCGCCGCGCTGATCCCGCACTGGAACGTCCCCTTCCCCTCGCTCGACCAGTAGCCGTCATGACGGGCCGTCCAACTGCCGCCGACAGCAGCCCCCGGGTCTCTGTCGCTGCAGCCATGCCGGACCATCCCCGCGTCGGCGGGGAGCACAACATCCCGCGACTCGGCGATGCCTACGTCTGCGGAACACCCCCGCGTCGGCAGGGAGCACGCAGGCGGCGGGGGTCGGCCTGGTGCCCGAGGCAGAACACCCCCGCTCGCGCGGAGAGCACACCGGTGTCAATGGCGCGGTGCTGTTCGGGCACGGGTTACCTCCGCTCTCTGTGAGAGCACCCACTGCGCTGCCCCCACGCGCGCACGCCCGGGGGACCGCGCTCGCGCGGAGAGCTCGGCCTTTGAAGGGTTCAACTACGGATGATGCCTTTCTGAAGCTCTAGAGAGATTGCTTTTCCGTCTCGCCGGTACGGCTTGATGGTGGTGCGCGTGACGGCTTGGGGAAGCAAGGAGATGTCTCGCAGGCCAGGCACGGTGGACCACTCGGTGGGGCGGTGGGTGGGGTCTGCAGGGTTGAGCCATTGGCTGTTGACGGGGATGGTCGCGTTCATGAGCCGGCGGATGGCTGGTCGGTCTTGGGGGTCGATGTGCTGGGGGAGGGCGGTGCGTGGGGTGTGGTGGGTGGGGTGGAGCCAGTGGCGGCCGTCAGGGGTGGTGTAGGTGGGCAGGATTCGCGTGCTGTGTGCTCCGAGACGGTGGCGATTTTGTCGGGGTCTTCGTCGGTGTTGGTGAGGGGGTGGAGGTCCCGTATTGATGCGGGTGGGCCGATCGCGGTGAGGTGGGCGGTGGCTGTCCGCTGGGCGTCCTCAGTGATGCGCGTGAGGTCGTCTGCGGCTGCGAACTCGGGCCCGTAGACCTGGTCGATGAGGTGCTGGACGTCCCCCGGCACGGCGATGGTCAGCTCGTCGCGTGAGGCGAGGAGGTCGCGAGTGCGGCGCAAGACAGAGGCCGGGTACACGTTGCCCCAGTGTCGGGGCGGCAGCTGGCCGGTGGGAGTGAGAACGGCCAGGCGTGGCTGTCCTGTGGGCGCCCAGGTGGGTCGGTCACTTCGTGGGTGGCGGTGGCCGCGTCCGGCGCGCTGGAGGAGGAGGGCCAGGGGCGCGAGATCGCTGATGACGAGGTCGAAATCGACGTCGAGTGACTGCTCGGCGACTTGGGTGCTGACCACGACGAACGGGCGGTCGGGCCGCTTGCCGTGGGGTCCGGTCCAGCGTTGAAGGCGTCGTGTGATCGCGGTCCGCTGCCGGGCGGGCATGCGGGCGTGGAGGAGCCTTACCAGGGGTGGCCGGGGGCTGATGGTGTTCCAGGTAGTGGTGAGGAGGTCGTGGGTGGCCTGCGCGTCGGCGACGGTGTTGCAGATGATGAGTGCGCAGCCGCTGTCAGTCTCCTGGAGAGGGGCGAGGAGGGTGAGCAGGGCGCGTGCTCGCCCAGTTTCGACCTCTGGATCGTGGGTGTGCTGACAGTGGCGGATGTCGATGGTGAGCTGGTGTGCGCGGTGTGATCCGAGCGAGTCGGATGTGGTGATGGTGCCGCTCGGTCCGCTGGTGTAGGTCCAGCCGGGGTAGCTGGGTGTGAGAGCGGGTGTGTCGTGGTGGCCGGCGCCGTGGCGGTAGGCGTGGACAAGCGCTGCTGCGCCTTCCCCGGTGAGGGTGGCGGAGAGCAGGATGACGGGTGCTCCCAGGGCGCCCAGCCATTGCAGGAGCCGCAGGGTGAGGGCGTGGCCGTGGGCGTCGTAGGCGTGGACCTCGTCGATGACGACGGTTTTCCCGGATAGGCCCAGCCAGCGCATGGCCATGTAGCGGTGTGGGAGAACGCTGAGCACGGCCTGGTCCCAGGTTCCGACGGCGATGCCGGCGAGGAGTCCGCGGTGGCGGCCGCGGAGCCATTCGGCGACGGTGGCGGGGTCGCAGGTGGCCGTGTTGAGGTCGCTGGGTGTGTACGCGGCGTCGAGCCAGGCCATTGAGTGCAGGAGGGTGACGGGTGGTGGGGTGTGGCAGTTCGCTCGGGCGTGAGCGCGGACTCGAGCCCACATGGCGTCGGTGGTGGCCATGGTGGGGAGCAGGAACGCGAGCCCGTTCGTGCCGGCGGCGGGCCCCATGATCCGTTCCGCGTAGAGGGCCGCTTCTGTTTTCCCTTCACCGGGTGGCGCGGTGATCAGAAGGAGCCCGGCGCCGTCACCGGCGAGGGTGGGGAGGTGGGCGGCGAGGCTTTTTTGGACGGGGTGAAGGCTCCTGCCTTGCAAGTGGGGGAAGAGCCCTTCAAACGTACGCGTACGCCGCCATGTGGGAGGGGTGAGCTGTGCTTCGCGTAGCGCTGCAGGCGCTGCCCGGTGTGCGCGGCGGGCGTGTGCCTCCCAGCTGCCGGTGGCGTCTTGGTCCCAGCGGCGCTGGCGGGCCTGGACCCAGGGGGTCTGGGAGACCAACCAGTCGGCGAGGACGATCAGGCCGGTGGTGACTGTGGCGGCCGGCCCGCTGGCCGGGCGGGTGGGCAGCGCGGAAGTACCAAAGAGGGCGTGAATGAGATGGACGAGGTTTTCACGCTGCTGGTCCCAGGCCTTGTCGCCCAGAGCGGGTACTGCGCCGAGGGGGCAGGTGAGTTCGTTTCCCTGGTGGGAGAGAGCCGGGGCGTAGGTGCCGTGGTGTCCGCTGATCAGCTGCCCGATCTGGTGAGCGGCCGACCGGGTGGGGCGGCCGTTCAACGGCATCCCGTGAATGCGGTGGAGCAATTCCGGGAGCGTGAGGTGGGCTGCCCTCTGGTGGCTCGGCAATCTGCTTCCGGTCGGGGCAGGCTCGTAGCCGGGCAGGCCCGTGACCTGATCCGCTCCGGGGCGCAGGCCTGGAAGCCGGGGGTGATCTTCCCCAGATCGTGGAGGCCGGCGAGTGTGACGACGAACAGGCGCGCTTCGTGGTCAGCAAGCCCCCACCCCTCGGCTATCACGCGCCGCTGCCGTGGTGTGAGGTAGCGATCCCACAGTGCGCCGGCCATGACGGCGGCATCTATCGCATGACAACCTGCGGGATAGGGATGGGCCAGACCACGGTCCTTGGCCCACAGCCGTCGTTCGAAAGGCACCGGCACTCCGGTCTACTCCAATGTCTGGAACGGGTGGTGGCCTCGCACTAGCAGGGCGTGGCCACCACAGCTGGACCGCCGCGAAGAACGGGGCTCAGCTCCGGTAAGGGGCGATCGACAGCAGCCCCAGGCCGTAAGCCCTCCCCCGGCCGATCCCCGACGTGATCGCCGCCCTCAGCGCCGCCGGGTCCGTGATGCGCGCAACACCCTCGAACCGGATGACGGAGTAGCGGACCGGCTTGGCCGCACCCCGCCTGGCACGCACATCGCTTTGGGGGATGTCCAGGGCGAGCTGGTTCTCCAGACCCGCCTTCACGGCCTGCCGCTCCCACCACTGAAGCGCTTCCTCACCGCGTAGCGGGATCCGCTTGCCTCGTTGTCCCGGCACCGACTGGCTCATCGACGGATGCGTGTCGATGCGGTACCGCACCACACGTCCCTCCCTGCCCCAGTCCAGGAGCGGCCCGAGATCGCGGTAGTCGATGTCCCGGGCGTACCCCGCCGGGAGACCGCTGCGGTTGATGGGCAGCGTCGACTGGACCAGCAGCACGGGCCCGCTCTGCTCCCGTTCAACGCGGAAGAGGGTGTTCGTCGCCGCCCGTGGCTGCGGACCGAGATTGTCGGGGAACAAAGCCTGAACCCTGTTGTGCAGGCTCGTGGCATCGGTGAGGTCCCGATGAACCTCCCGGCTGCGCTCCTCCAGCCGCAGCTGCGCCAGGTGCACGGTCTGGGTCAGCGCTTGCGGCACAGTACTCACGCTGTCACCTCCTGCCTGTATGCGGTCAGTGCGTTGATCCACTGCGTTCCGAGGCCGCTGTCGAGGGCTCCCGGCAGTTCACGCTGCCTCTCCCACATCGGACGGCGGATGAACCCCCTGTGCGTCCCTCCCACCGGGGTGTCACGGACCTCCCCATCGGGCCGGGCCCCAGCCTCAGGAGCGGTGTCGTAAATGAACGTCACCGCCTCTCGGGGCCCCCTCCTAGCTGAGGCCCGGTGAACCGGAAGGCGGTCCAGGTCTCCGACAGGGTCCACGACCTGGTCGAACAGCAGGATCGGGGTATCCGGCGTACAGGACCGACGGCCCAGGAACAAAGAGAACACCGGCCGCTGCAGCGCCTTCCCCACCATTTCAGTGATCACGGCAGGGCCGGTAACGGCCACAGTGAACGCCGCGTCCGTCAGGTACCAGCGCTCGGTAAGGATGGTCCCCTCACCAGCCTTGCGAAACTTTCCTTCCGCGGTCGGAGGTGTCAGATGGCGCGGATAGCCGCCCCCGACGGTGTGGAAGTCCATCTCCCGCTGCCCCGGCCGGTCCACCCTGATCGTGTACCGCAACTCCGCCAGATCCCGGTTATCACTGCCTCGCGGCCGGCCCAGCGCGCAGGCGAACAAACCGGCAAGTGCCGACCTCGTAGGCCACCGGTACGTGGTGCGTACCTCGAACTCCGCCTCGCTACCCCAGGACTGGACCGGCCCTGACAAGTGCAGGAGCAACCCGCTCACACCTGCTCCTTGGCCACGGCGTCGACCACACGGGAAATCAGCTGCTCCAGACCGTCGATCCGCTCCCCCAGCGCTTCGAAGGACTCACTGGCCAGCCCGCTGTGCGCGTGGATGACCAGACCGTCCGTGCCCAGGAAACGGTGATGCGCTGCCGCATGCTCGTCCAGCCGGGCCAGCGATGCGGGCACATACCCCTGCGTACTGTCGGGTACCGCACTTTCGTAGGCGCCGACCAGGCTGACAGGACGGTCCGACCGCAGCGCGACGTACACCAGGTGCGGCACCGTGAACGGCGCCGTCCCAGAGGCCTTCGCCGGCAGCACCGTGGTGACGAACGCCCGCAGGAACTCGGCCGTCACCTGCAGACCCGTCTCCGTATCACCGTCGAGGTTCCCCACGAGCTCGCTCACGTTCAACGATGCGTACCGGTAGAACGTCGCCGACGTGTACCGGTTGTCACCCATGTGACCCGCGCCGGTCTCCGTTCCCTCTTCCTGCAGGATGTCGTCGACCGCAGTGAAGTAGTCCAGCTGGGTAACAGCCGCATGGGTACTCAGCCCATGGGCCATCTGCACCGCGCCGTCGACCGTGGATCCGGACTCGTTGGCGAGCATCCGCCCGAACGCCGCGACCGAAGCATTCCTCGACTGCAGAATCTCCACTGCCTCCCGCTCTTCGGATCCCACGCCCCGCTCGGCAACGCCGTCGGCGGCGCTCCCTGACGGGCACACGTCGCGTCCCAGCGCCACGTCTCTCCTGCCATCGCAAAGCGCCCTGAGCTGTTGTCACTCCCGTCCCAGCCCTACTGGAGTACGGTCCTCTATGGCTCATTGAGAACTAAATGTGTACGCGCGAACACTTCAGGTTTCCCCGCCGACGCAGGGGTACCGACCTCCAGGGGCTCGCCGACGAAGTGATCACGTGCCCCCGCCCATGCGGGAGTGGACCGCGGATGCCATCCCAGCCGACTTCTACGAAGGCGTGCTCCCCGCCGACGCGGAGATGGTCTGCCCTGGAGCGCGGCGCATTCGGCGATGGTCGGGTGCTCCCCGCCGACGCGGGGGTGGACCGTGATCGCCCAGCTTGGGCTCTAGCATGCGGTGGTGCTCCCCGCCGACGCGGGGGTGGTCCGATCGTCGGGTCCGTGTTCGACGCGGCGCAGGTGTGCTCCCCGCCGACGCGGGGGTGGACCGAGGGCGTCCGCCGTGGCCTTCTGCTTCTTCTTGTGCTCCCCGCGGACGCGGGGGGTGGACCGCCGAACGCGTCTATCTGCGCGATGGCCAGGTCGTGCTCCCCGCCGACGCGGGGGTGGTCCGCTGTACAACACCTACGCGGGCGGCCGGACCTGGTGCTCCCCGCCGACGCAGGGGTGGTCCGCGGTGCAGGCCGACGAGCGCGGACCAGGCGCGGTGCTCCCCGCCGACGCGGGGGTGGTCCGATCACCGCGCTGTGGTCACGGCAGAGCGGGAAGTGCTCCCCGCCGACGCGGGGGTGGTCCGGAGGCCGGCTACCACCGGACCGCCGGCTGGGCGTGCTCCCCGCCGACGCGGGGTGGTCCGGCGTCTGCCAACGCCGAGGGATGGACCGGACTGTGCTCCCCGCCGACGCGGGGGTGGTCCGTTCGACCCACCCCGCCCCGGGCTCGGCTGGCTGTGCTCCCCGCCGCCGCAGGGGTGGTCCGCGACGACCCGCGTGGGTCAAGCCCAGGTTGAGGTGCTCCCCGCCGACGCGGGGGTGGTCCGCGGCTCGTCCTGGCGCCCCCGTCGGGGCCCTGTGCTCCCCGCCGACGTGGGGGTGGACGTTTCTTGCTGACGCGGGTGGAGCGAAGACCTGAACTGGTTAACGAGTCCAGTCCTTCAACGAGGTCGCGACCTGTCGGAGGTCGATCTGACCGCCAACTACCCGCTCGACGAGGTCGACGGCCTCTTTGGTCGTCGCGTTGACCGGGAGCCCGGACGCATGCAGATATGCGGCGGCCACCGACGCCGCGAACAGCTCGTTCGAGTGCTCCAGCGCTGGCACGCGAACGAGCTGATGAAGCAGTGCGGCAGCCCGGTGGTGGGGATGGCCGTAGACCGGTGTGTCCATCACACGGAAACTGTGCCTGGCCCGGGCGGCCTCAAGAGCTCCCCAGTCCACGACCTCCGGGTCGCCGGGGAGCTCACGGTGCGCGATATCAAGTAGCCAGGTCAGATCGACCTGCAGAAACATGCCCATGCCGCGCGTCAGGCCGCGGTGGCGCTGTGACCAGCGGTGCCACCGAAACGCTGCGCGAAGCCGTCAGCGTGCTGGCTGATGAATGACGAGCGCCTTCCACGAAACGGCCGCGGGTGAGGTCGGCATCCAGCACCTCGCCAACGTACGCCTCGGCCGGTAGCCGCCTCTCCGCCGCAGCGCGTTCCAGCTGGGCGTACTTCTCGTCGCTGATCTCAATCCGGATTTCCCTAGCCATCCCACCACGTAGCGGCCTGCCACGGCTAGCGGCAGGGGAATGTAAGGCGATTGAGGCCACCCGGCACCCCGGGCAGCGGCACGACATGACGATCCTGCTGCGCGCCTCGGAGACCGGACGGCCGATCACCGGCCTGTCGAAGGACGCGGTCGCAGCCCCGTTCGGCGTGCCGTCCAGCGACGTCGTCCTGGCGGAGGTCGCCATCCAGCCCGGCCGCCAGGGCGGCCCCGGCTGGATGGAGGCCCGCATCACCCCCGACGCCAACCAGCGCCGCCGCACCAAGCCCACCGACGCCGAACGCTGGACGGACCGGGTCGCCGGTCCCAAGGGCGGCGCCCCCGGCTCCGAGCTGGTCCACAAGACCCGCGACGAGATGCGCGGCGTGACCTTCTACCGGGCGAAGATGGCCGACGCCACCGAGACGCCGCGCATCGACCTGGCCAAGGTCTGCCGCGGCTTGGGCCTGCCCGAAGACGACTCCTGCGTGTTCGTCCTCATCGACGGCACCGAGTTCCTAATCAGCGCGTTCGACACCCCGCCGCTCTCGCAGATCTTCCCCGCCACCCGCGAGCTCCTGACCCCGGACCCCAAGGGCATGTACGTGTGCGGGTACACGATCACCGGCCAGCCGGTGAAGAACATGGTCTTCCAGCACGACAAGAACGCCGCGCGGCACGGCCTGATTCTGGGCGTATCCCGGTCCGGGAAGACGCAGTTCTTCGCGATCGACATGGCCGCCATGTCGCTGGCCGGCCAGGTGGTGTGGCTGTCCACGGTCCGCAAGGACGAGAAGACGACCGTGCTCGGCCGGTACATCGACCGGCAGGGCTCGAACGCGCTGTGGATGGCCCGCTCCCTGCGGGCGGCGAAGGCGCTGTGCGAGATCAGGGCGGACATGCCCTGGCCGCACGACGGGCAGCCCCACGACTACAAGCCGGGCGATCCGCGCTGCCCCTACCGGCAGCTGAACGTCTTCGCGGACGAGTTCATGACCGCGGCGCAGGATGCGGAGTTCGGCGAGTTCATCCAGACCGACGGCGACGACCTCACCGTCACCGGGCTGAAGTACGGCATCGGCCTCAACCCGGCCGGCCAGAGCCCGTTCGCGCACAACGGGTTCTCCACCGAGATGAAGGACAACCTTCGCCAGAATAGCCGACCGACCATCTTCAACATGGGCTCGCCCGGCGCCACCCGCAAGGCGGCGGAGGGCACCATGGAGAACCCGTACGACGTCCCGACCATCCCCGCCCGCTACTCCCGCACCGAGGGCTCCGCGATCGAGCGGGCCATGCGCGGCGAGGCCGACCCGGAGAACGGCGTCTCCACCGGCGGCGTCGCGGTCATCGTCCTCGACAACGGCCGCACCGTCCTGATGCGGTCGCTGTACGCGGACTTCGACACCGACCTGTCCGAGCTGTTCCCCGACGAGGTCACCGGCTCACCGACCACGAGATCAGTGAGCTGGAGAAGCGCGGCCTGTGGTTCGACTGGAACGAGCCCGTACGTCCCGGCGAGTTCTGGCCCGAGCCCGACGAGGACGACGACGGCGACGGCAAGCCCCGTCGGCGCGGCGGCGGAGGCGGCGGAAAGGGCGGCGGCCGCGGCTCCAAGGGCGGCAGCAGCCGTTCCGAGAAGGTCGCCTCGACCCGCCAGGCGCTGGAGGCCATCAAGAGCCTCACCGACGCCTGAACCACCCACCCAACCCCCGGGGCCGGCCCGCCCGAGCGCGGCTGGCCCCACCCGACCCTCGTGAAGGAGCACCACCCGCCGTGGCTCTCTCCATCTCCGCCACCGTGCTGCTGGCCATCATCGTCGTCGTCCTGGTCAAGGGCGGCTACGTCCGCGTCGGCCCCGCGCTGACCTGCACGCTGTTCGGCTTCACCCTCGCAGCGACCGGACTGGCCCCGGCCATCAACAGCGGCCTCGCCGCGCTCACCGGATTCCTCTCCAGCTTCTGACTACGCCTCGGTCCACGGCGGGTCAGGCGTGTAGTGGAGGCCGTCGCAGAACCGGCAGTCCCACTCCGACGGGATCTCCCACTTGTCGACCCACCAGCCGACCTGCTTCCCGACGAAGTAGTTGTCACCCCCGCACCACCCGCACTCGAAGACGAACTGCACCTCACATCCTCCCCCGCGCCTGATGGTCCGAGGATGCCTGGGGCGCGCGTGCGGTGACTACCCACCCGCCAGCCCCAACTCCCCCGCTACGCAACGCCGAAGGGCACCGCCGGACACGCACCCCGGCGGCGCCCTCCGACGTCGCGCACCCGCTCCCCCACAGCGCCCTCCCGGCCCGCCACGGCCAGGAGGGCGCTCCCCTTCCCGCGTGATTGGAGAACCCCTGATGGACCCCCTGCACACCCAGTCCGGCATGCCCGAGTCCGAGGCTGCGGCCGAAGCCCGCCGCCTGATTGACGACTGGGCGGCCCGGCCCGTACACCACCACCCCACCTCGTTCCGCGACGACACCGCACCGCCGGCCTTCGGCACCGCCCCGCCGGTGCAGCAGCCCGACCACCGGATCGTCCCGGCCTGGGCGGCCGGGATCGCGGTCGCGAGCATCGGCGTCGGCGCCGGGGTCACCGGCATCGGCTGCGGTGCCTGGCTCGTGCTGCAGGGCCTGTCCTCCGTCACGCTCACCGGCGTCCTGATGGCGACCCTGCCCTTCGCGGCCGTCGCGATGGTCGCCACCGCCATCGGCGGCGCGATCAGCAAGGCCCGCGCGGCCGTCACCAAGAACGTCTTCGAGGGTCCGGTCACCCACCACACCGAGATTCACAACAACAGCACCACCCGCGGCGCCTTCTTCGCCCGCACCCGCAACGAGATCCACTGACCCACCCTCAGACCTTTCGGCAGAAGGAGCAGCCACGCCATGCCCAACAACGACAAGCCGGTCAACGGCAACGACGTCCCGTCCTTCCTCGACCTGCTCAGCCAGCTGCCGCCCGAGCCGCGGGCCCCCGAACTGGGCGGCCAGCACGGCGCCGGGCGCCTCGCAGGGCTGCGCGCTGCCTGGAAGGAGTCCTGGGAGGAGGGCGGCTTCCTCTACCAGCGCTGGAGGAGGTCTTCCAGGCCCGCCACGGCAGCTGGCACGAGGCCACCACCTGGATCAAGACGACCGTCCTGTTCGGCGGGCTCAGCCTCATCGTGCTGATGCTGGACGCCGCCGGCGACGTCGTCTCCGCCGCGCTCAAGGGTCTGTCCGCCGTCCCCGCCACCAGCGGCGGCGACGCCAGCGGCCGTGGGGCACGGTCGACCACCCCATTCGCGTCTTCCTCGCCGACCAGGCCGCGCACCTGTCCGTCGCCCCGGCCGCCCTGTACGCGTTCTGGCAGCTGGCCGGGCTGCTCGGCCTGGTCGGCGGGTTCCTCGACAACGCCGGAGCCCGCATCGCCTGGCTGCTCTTCGGGATCGGCAGCCTCGCCATGATCTGGTCCGCCGCCCCGGCCGGGGGCCGCGCCGCCGCCACCGGGCTCGCCGCCCTCATGTGGGCGCTCGCCAGCATCTTCGCCCTGCGCGGCCTGACGCTTCGGCCCATCGTCCACAACCACCCGCCGCCGTACCGGTTCAACCCCGCGCTCCACCTGCACGCCACGATCCCCGCCCCGACCCCGGCGGGCGACGACCTGATCGGCACCCACCTGGCGGGCGCCCCCGAGCAGCAGCCGGCCGCGCCCCGGCCGGGCCACACTGTGCCCGCCCCGGCCACCTCCGGCTGAGCACCCGCGCGCACAGCCCACGGCATCGCCGCACAAACGAGCCGCACCACCCTCTGCGCCCCGCCGACACCAGCAGACGTCGGCGGGGCGCAGCGCTGCCCACCGACGACTGGAGGAGATCGCTCGTGCTCATTCCCCGCCCGCGCCGCCGCATCGGCCGGCCCCGCCAGCAGCGTCCCGGCCCCCGCTATCCGCAGCGCCCCGACCGGCTGCCCGGCGCCTGGAGCAGGTGATGGCCGACCAGGACCAGGACCTGGTCGACGTCGACCCGTACAACCCCGGCGACGGCTCCTTACCGGTCTTCCGGTGGAGGCAGGCCGGGCGCACGAACCTTGCCACCCGCCGCCAGCTGCGGGAGATGGGGCTGCGTCCCGGCGGCCAGGAGCCCGTCGCCCGGATCGAGTGCCGTGGCGGGAAGCGCTTCGCGTGGTTGTACCGGATCGACTTGGCGAAGCCGAGTTCGCGATGACGCTCGCGAAGGAAGCCGCCCTCGACAAGGCGATGGCCAAGCGCCAGACATGCCCCGGCCCCTGCGGCCGGCGCTACTTCCACTGCCTCCCCCTGAAGACCGTGGGCTCGTGCCTGGAGTGCTACGACGGCACCCCCGCCGCTCCCGGCAGCTACCCGAACCCGCCCGGCAACCAACTCGCCGCCGCGGCCTGACCGCGCGCCTTCTGACGACTGCCTGATCCACCCGCCCCGCGACGACGAGGGCCGGGTGGTGAAGGGGAGCCGGACAGCCCGGCCGGAAGGGACCCGACCATGACTTTCAGCACCGACACCGCACCGCTGCCCAGCGACCCGGGCAAGAACCTGGACGCCGCCTGCGCCGACGTCGCCACGAGAGACTGCAGGCGCTGGCGGTCTGGGTCGACCTGGTAGCGGTTGCCGTGCAGGGAGACCAGCGCGGTCTTGGACACGGTGCGGTGCTCGGACCAGCGGAAGGCTTCCGCGAGGTCACCGCGGTCAGGTACATCCACGCGGCCCACCGCGAACGCACCGGAAAGGCCCTGCGCTGATTAGCGAGCTGGGAAGGAGTCCAGAGCAAGATCCCATTGGTCGGCCTCGCGAAGCAGTGCTGCAGTATCCAGCCGCATCTCCACGAAGTATTGGTAGATGTCCGCCCCGTCATCTTCCTGCTGCCATGGGGGTGCTGCCTCAAGGGAGAGGTGAACACGAATCACTGCACCGCTGTCGCTTCGATCAGCGAGGCTCAGGGCAAGGACCGGTTCGACGAACCATGTGTCTGGAGACAGCCAGCCTTCGGCATCGTGCCCCGTCACCGCCACCCGGCGGCCACCGCCCGCAGCCACGCGGACACCTGACGGACTTCATGAGCCAGCAGACATGGATCAGTAAATGACCAACTGCCCTCAGGAGTGGCCGCCGACCCGCCAATGACCAGCCAGTTGTCGTCGTAGGAGTCGCCTCGGACCGCAGCGAACTGATAGCGCAACGGACGGAGCTCAACGCTGCTCGCGTGATCACTCAAAAGCACGGCCACACGATGTCACGGCCCCGCCGCTCAGTGCGGCTAAATGATCACCTGGATCGGTCCGCTGTATCAGACGTCATGCCGTGCCCCGTCGAAGGCGTACGTTCGGACCGGGTCAAGGTGCAGCTCGTATGGCCCGGAGCAATCTGCGGCGAGAGTGGCGATCCGGACCCCACATGGGCAGGCTCGGTTGGGTCCTTCGGTTCCGTTCGGGCCGCAGCAACCGGTGCTGTTCTCCCACCCTGGCAGCGGCTGCAGGCCGAGGGCGTCATCAGGGTGGACAACGACCGTGTCGCGGTCGCCGGCCGAGACTACGAAGCCTTCCTCGGTGGCCATGAGCGGTCCACGAGGATAGCCCGGTACTGGGTTGTCTTGGTCTTCCTGCCGGACGAAAGGTGCTCCCCACGGCTCGGGCTCGATCGCATAGTGACCCTGCGGCACAGTCGGAGACGCCTGGCGTGCTCCCTTGGGTCGAGCACTGTCGAGGTCCGGGACGATCGGAAAGTCGGACAGAACCGTCAAGTCCGGCGTGAGCGCGATGCCGCACTTGGAGCAGTAGAAGACCGTCATGGGACCCGTTGTAGTCGCAGATCCATAGGCTCCGCACCCCAATTGGCCTCGGCCACCCACCGTTGCCGACAGCGAACCCGTCTGTATGACGACATATCCGACTGCCCGAATGTGCGGGTTCACCGGCTTACCCTTCACGATTCGACGCACTCGCCCGCTTTGTGCCCCGGCGGCCAGGAACCCGTCGCCCGGATCGAATGCCGCCGTGGCCGGCCCTGCGCGTGGCTGTACCGGATCGACCTGGCGAAGCCGAAGCTCCCGATGGCCCTCGCGAAGGAAGCCGCGCTGGACAAGGCGATGGCCGCACGCCAGACATGCCCCGGCCCCTGCGGCCGCCGCTGCTACGTCGGCCTTCCCTTGTGGACCTTGGGTTCCTGCCTGGAGTGCTACGACGGCACGCCCGCGGTCCCTGCCACGTACCCCGCTTCCCCGGCGAAGCACTCGCTTGCCGCCTGAACCGAGAGGACCACCACCCATGAGTACCGCCGTCCGCGCCTCCGCCTTCACCGAGCCCGTCCGGCCCAAGGGCCTGCTGATCCGGTTCGTTACCACCGGCGGCAGCTACGTCGACGTCACCGGCCACGGCGAGCACGCCGAGAACAACCGTTGGAACTGCCTCGGCTGCGGCGACTCCTCTAGCCGCCCGGAACAGGGCTACCTGTTCCGTATCCGGCCAGACGCCAACCCCCACGAAACATCGCCTGCCGTGCCATCCCGCTAACGTGACGGCGCGCCGCCTGCGCACCACTCTGCTGCTCGCCGCCGCCATCCCGCTCGCCGCGGTGACGGCCGCCGCCGCACTCAAGGCCAGCCACCTCGCTCTGTACGCCGACCGGCACCGCATCGAGATCACCGCCCGCCCGAGGCCGAACTGCCCGCGCTGCCAAGGCGAGGGTGGCTGGTGGACCGGCGGCGCCTTCCCCGAGATGGAGGCGTGCGGCTGCTGGGCCCACCGCCGCGAGCTGCGCCTCAAACTCCTGCCCGTCTCGGCCTGGGACGAGCCCCCATTCTGAAACACCACCGCCCCCGGCCGGAGACCGGCCGGGGGCGAGGCCCACGGGGCGTCCGCAGCATCGGTAAGGGGCCGGCCGCCCTGCACACCCCAGCCCGAACACCGAGATGAGGAGCACACCCAGCATGACCGATCGCCTCCGCGCCATCGAGGGCCCCTGGTCGCCGTTTTTTACCGCCCTCTTCGACTCCGTCCACCCCCTAGAGGGCCAGCTCGTTCAGCGGGAGCACGACGCGATGATCAAGGGAATGCACGGCTCGCACCTGGTCTACAAGAAAGACGGCTCCCCGGTGGAGGAGAACCCCTGGCGCACCGGCAAGGAGGGCCGCACCTGCACCGCAAGCGCGTACGGCCGCCGCAGCGTGAGTCGGCACGTCGCTTCTTTTCGGGCTTCTTGAAGGAAGATTAGGCGCCCTTACGTATGTCGTGGTCAGTGTCTCTGCTCTGGGCTGCTGCGGTGCACGAAACGTGATGCGGACGGCGGCGGCTTGATGTGGCGACGTAGGCGCGGCCGGCTGGCCCTACCCCAAAAAAATCCGGTGAGCCCTTTCCCGTAGGCGAGGCACAATTCCAGGGGGATCGGGGCGAGAGGGAGCTTGTTTGGACGTGTTCGTGTGTGCCGGGTGCGGCACGGAACTGACGGCGCCGGTTTCCCGAGTGGCCCTCCCGGTCCATACCCATCACGGGGGATGGGAGGAACTTCATCCTCCGCTGATGGAGCCCGCGACGTACGCCGTCGACCCCCAACCCACTGGGCCTCCGTGGCGGTTGTGGGAGGAGGTCGGAGAGGAGGCGGCTGCCCGGCAGGGCGTGTACGCGCCGGTGTTCTCCGTCTCCTTCGGCGCGCGGAACAGGATCGTCATCGCCCCCGGCGACTCCCGGTCCATGGCGCTGATACCCGAGAGGTGCGAGGGCTACTGCCGGGGTGTGGACGGCCGGGACGGCCCCAACCTGGCTTGCGAGGGGTGCGGGCGGGCCGTGGCGACCCGCATGGACGACTGTGGACTGTGGCAGGCGGTATGGCTGGAGCCCGGCGCGGTCGTACGCCGCGCCTCGGGGCTCCCCGCCGGTCTGCCTCCCGACTGGGACGAGCTGGAGCGCGCCGAGCACCGCGTCCCACCCCTCGAACCCGACGGGTCGTGGAGCCGTCGTTGGGAGGCGGCGGTCGGGGTCGCGCTGGCCCACCTCGTGGCGGCCACTGAGGACCGCCCCGTGATCCTTCCCGCCGGCCCCGTTACCGAGCTACTCGGCAACGCCGTCGGCAAGTACCTGCCGGCCGGGCCCGATGCCCGTACCGTGGGGCTGGCCGGCCCGGGAATCCGCACGCCCCGGCCCCGCCCCGACGTCCTCCTCGTCCCTCGCCACCCCCTCACGGGCGAGCCCTGGCGCCCGCTCGGCGACGAGGGCGCCGTGGTGCCGCTGGACAGCGGGGTCTGGGCGTACCTAGCCCACCCGGGCGAAACCTCACCGATGCCCGCTACGGGGGTGCTTCCGGACGGCGTCCTGCGCGACGACTATCCCCTGCCACCACGCCCCTGGCGCCCGCTGACGCCCCACCACCGTGCCTTCGAGCACACCCTCGTTGGGCTGCCCGCCATACGCGCCCTCCGGCTGCGCAGGTACCACGACGCGTACCGATCATGAACGCTGACTGAGCGTCTGCGGCGCCGCGATCGCGGCGGTCCGCTCATCCTTCGGTTCGGATCACAGGTCCTTTTGATCCTCCAGGACCTTCTTGGTGGTTCCCACAAGACGGGGTGGGATTCTTCGGTGCGCGTTGCTGCTCAGCGGGGTCGGCGTACGGAGCTGTTGAGCTGGCCCCATCAGTTCCCGGTTGGTGGCTCGGGCGGCTTGGACGGTCGCGCCGCACAGGCAGCTCACCGCCACCCGCTGACCGGCCTGCTGCGCTGCGACGCCTACACCGCCCGCACCCGCCGGCTCCTGGCCCGCCACGACGACTCGGCGGTGGTCCTCGTCGACCAGGACCACTGCAAGGCCGTGAACGTCACGCTGGGCCACGCGGCCGGAGACGCCGTCCTCGCGGCGACCGCCGCCCGGCTCACCACCTGGGCGGGCCCGCGCGAAGTCGTCGGCCGTCTCGGAGGGCGGGCAGCGCCGGCCCAAGGAAGCCCACCGAGGACCTGGTCGCGCAGGTGCGTCAGCAGCTGCCCGACCTGCGCACGTGAGCACCCGCCATCGCCCCGCAGCCGCACCGCCCGAGCAGCCCGCCGTACCGGTTCCGCTCCTGGACTGGCACGACGGCAGGCACTTCGCCTGGCCCGAGCGGTGCGTGCTGTGCCGGAAGACCACCCCGCTGAGGTCCCACGCCGGAGAGGCCGTGCACAAGACGTGCGCGGGGCTCTGGAACGCGGCGCACCCCGGCGAGACCCGGTTCGTCTCCGACCTGCCCAAGAGCGGCAAGAGAAAGGACCACGCCTGAACCTCCCTCCAGACGGAGGCCCTCATGAGCAGCACCAAACGCGACGTTGACCACGCCCTCGCCTACCCCGAGCCGCCCGCCTCCCCGCTCTGGCGCCGCCACGGCGCCCAGGCCCGCCCGCCCACTCACCCCCGAACAGCAGCGAAGCAACCGTGAGCTGCTTGGACATCGCGCAACGCACCACCCGACCCGGCTCGCGGCGTATGCGGTGGGCACGGGTGGCGGCCTCTACAGCTGGAGCTTTTGAGCGTCTCTGCGCGGGGGACGCTCGTTCTTGACGCCGCTGCATGCCAGGAGCTCGGTCCCGGTGGCGTCGAAGTACAGGGTGAAGAACCAAGATCTGTCCACTGCGACGATGTTGCCGGTACGCAGTTGCTCATCGCGGTGCCGAGCGCGGAGGATCTCAACGGTCTCGTCAAGGCCGACCGTCTTCAGGCCGATCTTCAACGACCACCTCAGCCTTGCCGCAGCGATGCCAAAGACCATCCACTGTGGGGGCCGTCCGTCGAAGAGCATGACCTCGCCGCCGGCGGCGATGGCGTCGCGTGCTGCCTTGCAGGCACTGGTCTGGCCTTTGAGCATCGCAGTGATGTCGGGCTGACTTGGGTTCTCGTTCTCGGTGGCCATGCGGCGACAGTAGGGAGCGAACGCAGCCGTCGCTACAGGATTCGGACGTCCCGATACACGACACCCGCCACCCCGACCGGCACGGTGTGCACGTCTTCACCGGCGTTGCCGACTCCCCCGCCACGGCCCTGCGCCCCGCCCACGAGGTGTACGACGCCGCCCTCGCCGCGCACACGGCCGGACTGGAGATGCCCGGCAAGCAGCCGGACAGCTGGGGAGCGCGCGGGCTTCGGCCCGGCTGGCAGCTGGAGTGGCCAGCCGCGAAGGCCAGCCCCTGGCACAACCCCGTCAGCTGGACCGTCCGCAGCAACTTCGCGCTCTAGTTGTATTGCCCAGTGAGGTTGGGGACGCGGCTGGCGGGTGGTTTGCCTGCGAGCGCGGTGTGTGCTGCTGGCCTCGGCCGGCGGGAACCGCGTCCCGGTGATCGCCCATCTGGTCCAGGCCGATGAGGACACCGTCCGCGACGTAATCCACCAGTTCAATGAGATCGGCTTGGCCTGCTTGGACCCTCGGTGGGCGGGAGGCCGTCCCCGCCTGCTCAGTCCTGACGACGAGGACTTCGTCGTCCAGACGGCCACCACCCGACCGGCCAAGCTCGGCCAGCCCTTCACCCGCTGGTCGATCCGCAAGCTCGCCGCCCACCTGCGCCGCGTTCACGACCGGGGCATCCGCATCGGCCGCGAGGCCTTACGCTGCCTGCTCGCCCGCCGCGGCATCACCTTCCAACGCACCAAGACCTGGAAGGAGTCCCCGGACCCCGACCGCGACGCGAAGCTGGACCGGATCGAAGAGGTCCTGGATCGCTTCCCGGACCGGGTCTTCGCCTTCGACGAGTTCGGGCCACTCGGCATCCGACCCACAGCCGGCGCGGGCTGGGCCGCTGCCGGCCACCCCGAACGGCACCCAGCGACCTAACACCGCACCCACGGGATCCGGTACTTCCACGGCTGCTACTCGGTCGGCGACGACACCCTCTGGGGCGTCAACCGCCGCAAGAAGGGCGCCGCGAACACCCTGGCCGCACTGAAGTCGATCCGCGCCGCCCGACCCGGCGGCGCACCCATCTACGTGATCCTGGACAACCTGTCCGCTCACAAGGGAGAGAAGATCCGCCGCTGGGCGAACAAGCAACGCGTCGAGCTCTGCTTCACCCCGACCTACGCATCCTGGGCGAACCCGATCGAGGCCCACTTCGGGCCGCTGCGGCAGTTCACGGTCGCCAACTCGAACCATCGTAGCCACACCGTGCAGACCCGGGCCCTGCACGCCTACCTGCGCTGGCGCAACAACAACGCACGACACCCCGACGTCCTCGCAGCCCAACGCCGTGAGCGCGCCCGCATCCGCAGCGAGGGGGGCATCCGCTGGGGCGGACGACCTCTCGCCTCTGCAGCCTGACCTACCGCGCAGCCCGCAAGGCCGCCGCGATCTGAGCGACGTCCAGGTCGACGACGACTTCCTCGCCGTCCCACACGCCGCGCGAGGTGATCGCCAGGCCGATGAAGGCCAGCTCGGCAGCATCGTCACGAAGTTCGTACTCTTCGCGGCTCTCCTCTCCGACCCTCCCCAGTTCCTCGCGATCCCAGGCAGCGACCGCCGACTCAGCCACGGCCCGAGGCAACCGCACGCTGATCCGACTGATCCGGGGAGCGAGATGAGCCCCGACGGCCGCCAGCACGGTCCGGTCCTGCTGATACCTCACATACTGCTCACGATCTTCCACCAGCCGAGGGTACTCATGCCGAATCGAGGCACGGGTTCCAAACCCGGTGAACGTATGCGGTCAGAGCACTAGCTCTGCCCCGGGACAGGCGCACATCGGCGTCCAAACCAGTCGCCTGCCCCGGGCCCACCCACCCCGTACAAGACGAGACAGGGAGAGCCCCAGTACGGACTCCGTCCTGCGCGCTCAGGCCCGGTTCGGGCACCGCTGATCTACGTCTACGCCGCCCATCCGGACAAGCGCCCCGACCGGCTGCCGTAATGGCAAGTTAAGGAACGCACCGCCCACTCGACTACCCAGGACCCTCTCCAAGAGCGCCCCGCTCGTCCGCCTGCGGTGGGACCGCATACTCAACGAGGCGTTTGTCACACCGCGCAGACCGCCATGCGCTATGGCGGTGCCACCTGCCCGGAGCGCACCGCGAAACTGCCATGTAGCGGGCCCACCCCGAGCCCGATGCCAGCTGAAGCCCGTGGCGGTGTAGCGGTGGGTCCGGCATCATCCCCATGTGATTGTGATGCAACCCGTTCTGGAGATCTCCGCTGCCGACGACTTCGCGCTCTGGCCGGTGGGAGAGCACGAGCCATATGGCTACCTCGTGCTGAACGGGGAGCTGACGCCGGCGGAGGTCGGCACGGCGGTTATGCAGATCGCCGACTGCAACAACTTCGAGCCGGAGGTGGAGCACGGACCGTGCCCGACCGACCCGCTCGGCACCTTCCTGCACGGGCTGCTCACCATGCCTGATCTGCTCGCCGCCGGCGGTTTCCGGGTGACCGACAACGCCACCGACACCGTCTTCGTCGAGCCAGGCTGCTGCAACGGCCTGGAGACCTGGCGCGACTGGCTGGAGGTGCTTAGAGGCCATCTCATTTGGCGAGCCTGCGGTAGCAGATGAGGGTGCAGGCGATGCTGGTGAAGGCGAGGAAGTGCTCGGCCTTGCGTTCGTA